>JAICIM010000333.1 GCA_025928885.1 Ktedonobacteraceae bacterium
ATAGAAAAAACGGGAAAATCCTGATTTTCCCGTTTTTTCTATGAAAATTCATTATGCGACAAGGACCACATGGCGACAACCCCTCATTTTGTAGAGTGGTCAAAAATAGGTATTTACGCTATAGTATTTACGCTATAGATACGGTGGCAGGAATGTGTGTGTCGTAGTACCCCCCTGTGCTCTGCATTCAGGTCGCTGTAAGGTTCCTTTGAGGAACTGCAAGTTTTCTTTCAGGCTCTATCGCTACACTACATCAGTAATATGGAAAAAATGTGTCACTCTTTGCCGGACGACACTGCATGATGTTCTGAGTTATGAAGACGGGCTTAAAATGACATCATCGTCCATCGTCAAACACTTTTCGTAGGAGATTTTAGACGTGAGGATGCCTTTATTTCGTAGGACGAAGCGCTGGCTGCTCCTGGTTCCGGTCATGTTCTTGTCCTCGATCCTGTTAGCCGCTTGTGGAGAGGGATCGCCCTCCATAATGAATCCAGGGGGACCAGTCGCAGCAAGCGAAAATGGAGTATTTATTGCCATTCTGATTATCGCCACGATCGTTTTTGTGGCGGTGGAAGGCATACTGATCTTTTCCATGATTCGCTACCGCGAGCGTCCAGGTTCGCCCACCCCGAAGCAGTTGCATGGCAACACCAAAGTCGAGGTGGCCTGGACCGTTATTCCCGCCTTGATCCTCTTTATCGTGCTGGGCTACACGATCAGGGGTTTGTTTGAAGTTGCCACGCCGCCAGCCGGGGAGAAGACGCTGGAAGTGACGGCGTTTGCCCATCAATGGTGGTGGGAGTTCTATTATCCCGAGTACAATATCACGACCGCTGACTCGCTGGTGGTTCCCGCCAATACAGTGGTCAATGTTTCTCTCTATTCTAACAACGTCATCCACAGCTTCTGGGTTCCCGAACTGACCGGGAAGACCGACGTGATTCCGGGCCACAACAACCAGCGCTGGTTTAAGGCCGATACCCCCAATAAGACCTATCTGGGTATATGCGCTGAGTACTGCGGTACCCAGCACGCCAATATGCGCTTTAACGTGGTGGTGGATGAATCCAATGATTTCCTCACCTGGACGCATACGCAGCAGCAAGCGGCAGTGGCCCCCGCAGCTGGCAGCCTGGCAGCGCAGGGCGCACAGGTCTTTAAAGATGCCGGGTGTGAAGCCTGTCATGGTATTGTTGGCGTGGATATCACCAACACAAAAGCCACCAATCCCAATCCCACCTGCGATCCTGCCGCCGCCGGTCCCGCTCAGGGCTGTTATGTTGGTCCGAACCTGACCCACTTTGGTAGCCGCAATTTCATCGCTGGTGGCGTTCTGGAGAATAACGCTGCTGCATGTCAAGATCCGAACAATCTTAGCGATTGTAATCTGGCGAAGTGGCTGCACGATCCCCAGGGCATCAAGCCGGGCAACGATATGTCTATCGGGCCATTGACCGACGATCAGGTGAAACAACTGGTGGCATATCTGGAGAGTCTGAAATAGCCCGTCTACCCTGTGATTCTACGGGGCTAGATTGTTGGAGGAATGTTTATGGCAACGCGCACTATCGGTGATAGCGCAACCACACTGGTACGTCGCAAGTCATTCAGCGAGACCTATGTGGGCGAGTGGCTGACGACCACCGATCATAAAAAGATCGGTATTATGTATATCGTTACGGCCTTCTTTTTCTTCCTGGTGGGCGGTATGGAGGCTCTCCTGATTCGCGCTCAGTTGGCCGAGCCAGGCGCAAAGGTACTTTCGCCCCAGGAATATAACCAGGTCTTTACCATGCACGGCACCACGATGATCTTTTTGTTCGTGATGCCTATGCTGGCTGGTCTGGGTAACTACGTGGTGCCGCTGATGATCGGCGCTCGTGATATGGCCTTCCCGCGCCTCAATGCGTTTGGCTACTGGGTCATTCTCTTTGGTGGCATCTTCATCCAGTCCAGCTTCCTGTTCGGGTCCGCTCCTAACGGTGGCTGGTTTATGTACGCTCCTTTGAACCAGACGGCGGCTGGCTGTGGACACGGCTTCGAGTGTACCCCGGGCATGAACGCCGATTTCTGGATTCTCGGCACGATGATGCTTGGCGTCTCCTCTCTGACGGGTGCGCTGAACTTTGTGGTGACGATCCTGAGACTGCGTGCTCCGGGCATGAGCATCAACCGTATGCCGCTCTTCTCCTGGATGATCCTGGTGATGGCCTTCTTGCTGCTCTTCGCTCTGCCGAGCCTGACCGCAGCTTCCGTGCTGCTCTTGCTCGACCGCCACATCGGTACGCACTTTTATCAATACGCCTTCGGTGGCGACCCGCTGCTATGGCAGCACCTGTTCTGGTCCTTTGGACACCCGGAAGTATATATTCTGATCCTGCCCGCCTTCGGTATCATTTCCGAGGTTTTGCCGGTCTTTGCTCGTAAGCCTATCTTTGGCTATACCTTTGTGGCCTGGTCTGGTGTGGCTATCGGTTTCTTGAGCTTTACCGTCTGGGCGCACCACATGTTCGCCGTTGGCCTGCCTCCTATCGCGCAGTCCTTCTTCGCCGTCAGCACAACGCTGATCGCTATCCCGACCGCTGTGAAGATCTTCAACTGGATTGCTACGATCTTCATGGGTAAGATTAGTTTCAAGACGCCAATGATCTTTGCATTAGGCTTCGTCTCGATGTTCCTGATTGGTGGTTTGAACGGCGTGGCTCTGGCTGTGGTTCCCTTTGATTATCAAGTGACGGACAGCTACTTTGTGGTCTCTCACATTCACTACGTGCTGTTCGGTGGTTCTGCTCTGGGTATCTTTGCCGGTATCTTCTACTGGTTCCCGAAAATGACCGGCAGGTTGCTGAACGAGAAACTGGGCCATATTCAGTTCTGGTTGCTCTTCGTTGGTATGAACCTGGCCTTCTTCCCGATGCACATTCTGGGCCTGCTGGGCATGCCTCGCCGCGTCTACACCTATCCTGCCAACCTGGGCTGGAACGAATGGAACCTGATGGCTAGCGTCGGTGCGTTCATCATTGGTATCGGCGTTCTGCTCTTCGTCTTCAATCTGATCCACAGCTTGAAGAATGGCGAAAAGGCCGGAACCGATCCCTGGGATGCCTTTACGCTGGAATGGGATACCGCTTCTCCTCCGAAGCAGTACAACTTCCTGACCCTGCCCATTGTGCGCAGCCGTCGCCCATTCTACGATAAGAAGTATCCAGAGGTCGCCGACTGGAAGCAGGTTATCCACTAAGTAAGGTAAGCGAAGATCATGAAAACGACTGGACAATCGGAAAAATTGCGTGGGGCTACTGCGCAAGAGGAACAACGATCAGATGCTGGTGAGGAGCAGACCACTCCTTCTCCAGAGGAAGAGGAGCAGAACGCGCAGGAAACGCTTGTAGAGGCGGAGAGTTCTTCTGCTGATGTGTCCTCTGAGTCGGAGACAGCGAAGGCTGAGGAGGCCATAGCTCCAGAGGCGAGCGCGACTCCACGCAAGAAGCGAGCGAAAAAGAAAGTTGAGGAACCTTTTGATGAGAAGGCGGCCTCGCCTCGCGCTAGTTACTGGCCGATCGTTCTTGCGTTTTCGCTGTGCGTGATGTTCCTGGGCGTTGCCTGGAGTCCGATTATGATGGGGATTGGTGTGGTGATGGTCATCACCGCTCTCATCGGTTGGAGCCTGGAACGCCGCTAGGTTGTACGATCTGCGTACGGCTTGCTCGTAAAGGGAGGCCGTACGCATCTTGAGAAATTAGGTAGGGAGTTATCAATATGAGCGTTGCTCACGGCGAGCAGATGCGGGCGCTCGAAGAGCATGGAGAGGTAAGTCGTGGCCTCAACTGGTGGGGCATGGTCTTCTTCATTGCGTCGGAGGCGCTGATCTTTGCGAACCTGATTGCTGCATATCTCTATCTGGAGGTGCGTGGTTTTCAAGTTCCCGACGGTTTGTGGCTGCTGCCCAACGGCGAACATTTGCCGGTGCTTTTTCCAGCCATCAATACTGTCTTCCTGCTGGCGAGTAGCTTTCCAGCAATCTATGCACGCAGAAGCATTACGAGAGGCAATCAGCGTGGCCTCATTCTCGGCCTTTCAGGTGCGATTCTTCTTGGTGTGATCTTCCTGGGTGGCCAGGTCTATGAGTATACGTCGCTCTTTCACGAGGGTTTCACCATTGGCTATAAAACCTTTGGTTCGGCCTTCTTCACGTTGACCGGCTTCCACGGCCTGCACGTGACGATCGGCGTGATCATCCTGATCGTCTGCCTCATTCGTGCGATACGCGGCGATTTCACCGCTAACAAGCACTTTGCGGTTGAGGCTGGCGAGATGTACTGGCACTTTGTTGATGGTGTCTGGATTGTCGTCTTCAGCACCGTCTATCTGTTGCCTTTCCTGATGATCCACTAACCCTTTTCAGCATAGCTTTTATGAGTGAACCGGTTGTTCTGTGCGAACGCCGGTTCATTCTCTTTTTTCCCTTTTCAGCGCTATTTTCTCTCCACTGATCGGCTTATATACGGGCTATATTCCACAAAATATGCTACAATTGTCTGCATAGATGAAATCACAAACCTATCACAGCCATTGGATTATTTGCTCTACTGCGGGGTCACAGAAAGGATTGTGCAAGAAAATGAAGAATGCAGCGCACAAAACCGGTTCTCTCGTGCCTGTTCGTGGCGGGGGGTCACACAAGAAAAAACGAGCTGCCCGGTCATGTTCGATCTGTACCCGCCGCCTCTGGTTTGATCCCATCCACCTGGTGGAGCCGGAAGGGGTGCCAGAGCCGCGCCTCTCGTGGACGCTCTGCGATGCCTGCCATCGCCGCCTCATGACTGAGATGAGCCGTTCGCCCGTGCGCTCCCCTCTGCGCCTGCGCATCGCTATCGGTATGGTTGCCTCAGAGCGCTGGCCGATGGCCTATGCGACCCGCGTGCGCTCTGAAGATACCGACCACCGCTGGATCATCCTCCTCTCCGTCGGCTTTTTCGTTGCCATGCTGCTCCATCTGGTCATCATCGTACTGGTTGCCTTTATGCACTGACTCAATAGGCCGATTGACTTATCTCTCCCTTCAAGGTTGACGTATTTTGCTAAAATAGAAGTAGTCGGATAAACCCTGGCAGGTTTAAGTGGATCAGGGCGGCTTTTATCTGTCCTTTTGTCATACCTTGTCTATTTTCCATTGCCGGAAAGAATATATCTATGCCTGATCATGGTGAGTGGACGCCGGAAGATACCGCATTTCAGTATTCAACATCAGATACATCTTCTATGGTTCCAACTGCTTTTACACGTGAATATCATGTGCTGACTGAGGTCTGCGAGAGTATGAGTAGCGGCTTTATGCTGCTCAATCAGCAGCGCGTTATCTACTCTAACCCCAGCTCTCTCCGCCTGTTGCGCATCAATAAAAATGTTCTCTCCACGCCAGAAGCGTTTGATGTGCGCAAGCATCTGCTGACAATTGCTGCCGATACACAGCAGGCACTTGCCGAACTGGATCGCGTCTGGCTCCATCCCGACCAGGAGTATTCGACCGATTTCGCCCTGACCGATGCCGCCGTACGCTGGCTGCGCATTCGGAGCTTCCCGGTGCATGACGATCGCGGCCTGTTGCTGGGTCGCGGTATCTTGCTCGACGATATCACGCTTGAGCGCTCTGCGGTTGAGGCACGCAGCGAGACGCTGGCTCTGGCCGCGCACGAACTAAAAACGCCGCTGGCAATTATCAAAGGGTGCGCCACGACGCTGCTAGGCAGTTCTGCGCGTTGGGACCCGGCGATGCAGCGCGAGATGTTGCAGATGATCGATACGCAATCTGACCGCCTGCACGATGTCCTCAATACGCTGCTGGATGTCTGGCGGCTCGATGCTGGCACACAGCCCTTGCGTCTGACCCAGGTTGCCTTGCCGGAACTGCTGACTCAACTGATGCATCGCTGGCAGAAGCAAGCACCCGGCCACCGCTTTGTGCTTTCTCTGCCACCTGCTGTGCCTCCTGTTATGTGCGACGCCGTGCGTATCGAGCAGGCGTTGAACCACCTGTTGCAGAACGCCGTGACCTATTCGCCAGCGGGCAAAATCGTCTCTGTTCACATTGAAGCCAACGATATTGAGCTACGGGTGAGCATTGCCGACGAGGGGATTGGTCTTGCCTCTGAACATCTCGACCGCATCTTTGATCGCTTCTATCGCGTGCAGGCGGACGGTGAGCAGGTGAGCGGGAGTGGTCTGGGCCTGGCCTCTGCTCGTTCCAGCATTGAGGCGCATGGCGGTAAAATCTGGGCCGATTCGTCCGGCGTTGGCGAAGGCGCGACCTTCTATTTTACGCTGCCCTTTGTGCCGCGCCTCTCCGCAACAACGCAGACTCTCTCAGTGCCAGCAACCACAAGTAGCCTGCCAGCTCTTCAGCACTCACAAACCGGCCTGCTCAAAACGGATCGCCGCATGCGCGTTCTGCTTGCCGAGCACGATGCACGCATGACGCGCTATCTACGGGCCAATTTAGAGGAGCAGCGCTATCGTGTGCAAACCGTTGGGCATGGCATTCAGTTCTTGCGCCAGTTGGACCTGGAAGAACCCGATATCATCCTGCTCTCCACGCGCCTTGCCGATATGAGCGGCGTGGAACTGTTGCAACGGCTGCGCGAGTTCTCGCAGATCCCGGTCATTATGCTCTGTAACGAGTGCGACGAGGATGAGCGCGTGCAGATGCTTGATCTAGGCTGTGATGATCTGGTGGTGAAGCCGTTCGGCATGAAAGAGCTGCTTGCTCGTGTGCGCGTCCTGCTGCGCCGTCAGAACGCGGCTACCAGCACTCAACCCGCGAAACCAGCTGTTTTCTCGACTGGCGATCTTATGATCGATCACGCCCAGCACATCGTCACCGTCGATGACAAACCTGTCCAATTGAGCCGCACGGAGTACAACCTGCTCAATGTGCTGGCGCAAAACGCAGGGATGGTGGTGACTCATGAATTGCTGCTGGAGAAGGTCTGGGGGCCGGAGTATAACCGCGATATCGATTTTATCTGGGTCTATATCAGCCGTTTGCGCCGCAAAATCGAGGCCGATTCGCGCCGCCCGAAATATATCCTGACCGTGCCAGATGTTGGCTACAAATTAGCAAAAATTTGATGTCATATATCCACATAGCGACAATGCCTTGCGCTTGTCGCGGTAAGGTGTTTCCCCTAGAGAATGTGCTCCTGAGAGGGTATAATCTATTCAGGTTGTTGTAAGGTATTCGCCCTAAGACGCAAAGATATTGTAATGTATAGCGGATATGCTTTTGAACAGGCATAGACGTATCGTTCAATTTATCCTGCTATTTGAAGGAGCATTCATGGACATGTCGCCAGGGAAGAAGCCTGCTATTCTCGTAATTGAAGCTGACGCCTCGCTACGACGTTTGATCGCTCTTGGCTTGCAGAGCCGCGACATGCATGTCATTGAGGCCAGTTCAGTCGCCACTGTTCCGACTGTCGATCCGCAACAACTCGATCTGCTAGTGATCGATATCGATGCCAGCGTGCGGCACCGTCAATCGCTGCCAGAAGCGATTCAGCAGCATCCACAACTTTCGCAGCTGCCAACGATCGTGCTTTCCTGGGAAGAGATCACGTCGGAGCCGACCACATCCTCATCTGTGGCAACGGCAACGCGGGTACTCTGTTTGCCCAAGCCATTTGACGCCCGCAAGCTCCATCGGGCAATTGAGCGATTGCTTCAGGTTCGCGCTGAAAGTCTCGCGCAGGAAGAGGCTCAGGCGGAGGCGCTGCTCCTTGCCTCCTATACAAAGCATACCGCGCCGAGTCCCTGGCCCGTCGTGACTGCTGCC
>JAICIM010000248.1 GCA_025928885.1 Ktedonobacteraceae bacterium
AAATGTGTCACCCAGCGCGATAAAGTCGCGCAACTACGAAATCTGGACCTGCACGCGCAGGGTCACGATCTCGAACGGCTTCAAGGCTAGCTCGACGGCGTTTTGGGCAAAAGACAGCTGCTCTTCTGGCTTCTCCAACAAATTCGTCTTCCAGATTGCGCCGGGATTGACGTTCAGGGTCAGCGTGGCATGAGTGGCAGCTCCGGTCGCTTCGTAGAGACGCAGAATAATGTCGTCGCCATCCTCAGCTTTCTTCACCGCCTCAATCACCACGTTTTCTCTATCCAGGTGTGCAAACGAGGTGAGATTTGCGTTCGGCTCGCCTGGCAGCACGCGCAACGGCACGTTTAACTCATACCCGGCCTGTACAACATTCCCGGCAAGATGGTTGCCTGCATGGGGATAGAGCGAGTAGGTGCATTCGTGGTGGGCGCGATCGGCCTGCGGGTCGGGATAGCCGGGGCTGCGCAACAGGTTGAGATCCAGCACGTTCTCAAGCACCTTATGCCCGTATTTGCAGTCGTTGAGCAGGGCCACACCGTAATCGTTCTGCGAGAGATCAACCCATTTGTGGGCGCAAATCTCGTAACGGGCCATATCCCAGCTGGTGTTGCGGTGCGTCGGGCGCTTGATCGAACCAAATTGAATGTCACAGGTGGCTTCGGTTGCGCTGATAGCAAGCGGGAAGCTGGTACGCAACATCGTGTTTTGCTCGTGCCAGTCGATGCTGGTAACGAAATCGACACGCCGACTCCCCGCCATCAGCACAATGCGCTGGCGCAGCGTCGATTGCCCGAAGCGATACTGCTGCTCAATCACGGCCTGTGGCCCATCGACGTGAGCTGCCGTCTCGACTAGCTTGAAGTAGCGCGGCCTGCGGTCGTCGTAGCCGATGGAGAAATCCCAGGCGTCGCCATCGTCGTGATAGAGCGCAAGCCGGTTCGCCGACATCCCCTCAGCCAGCACCTCGCGCCGCTGCTCCTTATCAAAGATCGAGGAGATAGAGCCATCAGCGCTAATCTGAACGCGCAACAGCTCATTTTCCAGTATTTCAGGTGTTGCAGTTATATTATATTTTTCGGGCGCTTTGTTTGCCTCAATGGCAACATAGCCCAGCGAGGGAACGGTGACGCGCTGCCAGCCATTCGCCACCTGCAGCCACTCCTGGCGCTCCCATGAGAGGGGATTGAAGACGCTGACGACATCGCGCGGCGTCTGGCGTGTCAGTACTTGCAAAGCCTGACCGGTGAGGCGCTCGATCTGTTCGCTGATCTGCTGGTAGCGGGCCAGCGATTCGTCATAGACGCGGGTAATGGAGGAGCCGGGCAGGATGTCGTGAAACTGGTAGAGCAGCACCTCTTTCCAGATCGCGTCAAGCTCCTGCATGGGATAGCGATAACTGTCGGTTAGATGGGCGAGGGTCGCCAGCAGCTCCAGTTCGCGCAAGGCCAGCTCGATCTTGCGATTGTAGCGCTTGCTCCTGGCCTGCGTTGTGTAAGTTCCCTGGTGCTTCTCAAGATAGAGTTCGCCGACCCACGTTTGATAATGATCAGATTCCTGTGCGAGCCGCTCAAAGAATAGCTCCATCGGCTCCTGCACGACCGGAGACAGACCAGCGAGGTTCTTTTCGCGGGCCAATCGCTCCAGATGCTCGACGCCGGGACCGCCACCGCCATCGCCGATACCAAAGAGTAGCGCACAATGCTCAGAAACCGCCTTATCAGCATAAGTCGTCTCGGCTGCTGCGATGGCTCGGGGAGCCGCCGAACTGTTGTAGGTGCCTTCAGGCGGCATGTGAGCCAGCACGCGTGAACCATCGATGCCCTGCCAGTAAAAGGTATGGTGCGGGAACGTGTTGACGGTATTCCACGAGAGCTTGATGGTTAAAAAATAATCGACGCCCGCCTTCTTCAAGATCTGGGGTAGCGCGGCGCTGTAGCCAAAGACATCAGGCAGCCAGAGCATGCGCGGATCGGTGCCGAACTCTTCGCGGAAGAAGCGCTTACCGTAGAGCACCTGGCGCACGAGCGCCTCACCGCCGGAGATATTGGTGTCAGGCTCGACCCACATGGCTCCCTGCGCCTCCCAGCGGCCCTCAGTCACCCTGGCCTTGATCTTTGCGTAGAGCTGGGGGTAGAACTCCTTCATCCATTGATAGAGTTGCGGCTGGCTGGCACCGAAGACGTAATTCGGGTAGCGTTCCATCAGGGCCAGCGTCGTGGCGAAGCTGCGTGCGCCCTTACGAATCGTCTCGCGCAAGGGCCAGAGCCAGGCCAGATCGATATGCGCGTGACCGATGGCGCTGACGACAAGCGAGGGAGAGCCGCCCCGCTTTGCCAGCTCTTCTGCCAGCAACGCCCGCGCCCGCTGTGCCTCTTCCTCGCTATATTCAAACAGCTCGTTGGCTGCCTGCTGCAAGGCGAAAAGGATACGCTGGTGGCGTGCTTTTTCTGGTGGTATCTGATCCAGCAGCTCATAGAGTACTTCAAAATCATAATACAGATTTCGCAGCTCTTTATGGAAGAGCGCAATATAAGCCCCCTTGATCGTGCCGCTATCCTGGTATCTGCCGAAGAGATCGTTGCAGCCCGCATCGGCCCACAGATCGATCTTCTCGCCACCAGCAGCGCGGTCGCTGAACGGCACGACGCGTTTCCCCGGTCGGCCCAGGCGCAGGTCGAACTCGGAGCTAACGGTCGTGAGGCCCAGGACGGGGCAGCCCACGCTATCAACGACACACGCCTCGCCGCTCAGATCGATCAGAAGCGCCACAGCCTGTCCAGCGGCGCTCTCAGGCACGCGTCCCGTAAAGTGAAACCACGCACAGTCCCAGAGCTTCCCCCAGCTCTGCCCAATGCTCAGGACGCTGTGCTGACCAGATTGGCGTTCCGCATAAGGAACCGGTTCGGGCGTGACCCACGCCTCGATGGCAAGCTCAGTGATGGGGGTATAGATTGCCCGTTCGATCCGCTGCAAAGTTGCCCGCAGATCGTGTTTTGTATACATATGATGATATGGCAAGGGACACCTTTTCTTTAAGATGCAGCCAGCTTCCTCAAATGTGTGGATGAGGAAGGGCTTCCAGATCCGTCTGTTCTGTCGTCTCCTCGTCTTCGAGGGGGAGAGCCGGTTTCTCGGTCCATCTGGCGTCGGGATCGGGAACGGGAATCGAAGAGAGCAACATCTGCGTATATGGGTGCGATGGATGCACCAGCACCTGTTCCACGTCGCCCGTCTCCACAATCTTTCCACGCGAGATAACCATGATCTTTCCACCTACATAATACGCCGTAGAAAGATCATGGGTGATAAAAAGCGTTGTCATCCCGTACTTTTCGGTAAAATCGGTCAGGATGTTCAGGAAAAGGACGCGCACCGCCGCATCGAGCATGGAGACCGGCTCATCGGCAATAATAAATTTTGGGCGCAAGAGATGGACACGGGCCAGCATGACGCGCTGGCGCTGTCCGCCGCTCAGCTGGTGCGGATAGCGGTTCAGCACATCCTCCGGGCGCAAATCGACGGCATGCAACGATTCTTCAATCTTCGCCAGCCCCTCCTGCTTTGAGGATGCCAGCTTGAACTTGCTCATCGCCGTCCAGAAGATACGATCGACACGGTAAAAGGGATTGTAGATGCTGTATGGATCTTGAAAGACCGGTTGTACGTCTTTGCGGTAGATATCGTACTCGTGCCGGGAAAGCTTGTAGATATCCTTGCCGTTATAGGTCACGCTGCCGCTGCTGGGCTTTTGCAGGCCAAGCATGATACGCGCAATCGTGCTTTTGCCGCTACCGCTCTGCCCGACGAGGCTGACGATCTGTGGCGGCTCCGATTCAAGGTCAAACGACACATCATCGACGGCGCGGAATTCGCCGCCCAGACTGCGCATGGCCGCGCCGCGAAACACCTGTACGACGTTGTTCAGTGCGATATTTTTCTCACTCATCTGTGCCTCCTGCCTGTGTATAAAGATGGCAACTCACCAGCGGTGGCTGCATCCCGTTGAGGTCTTTTGTCACTTGCAACAGTGCAGGCGCTTGCTCGCTGCATACCGGCATGGCATGGGAGCAGCGCGGATGGAAGCGGCAGCCGGAGGGCCAGTTGCGCGGACTCGGCGTGTTGCCGCTGATGCCTGCCAGCCGCACGCGCTCGCCGCCAATGCGCGGAATCGAGTTGATGAGCGCCTGCGTGTAGGGGTGTTTGGGAGCTTTGAAGATCTGGCGCACGTCCCCAACTTCAACCACATCGCCAGCGTACATCACCGCCACGCGGTCGGCAAGCTCAGCATGTACCGCCATATCGTGCGTCACTACAATCATCGTCATGCCCAATCGGTCGCGCAGATCGGCGAGCATCTGGATTACCACGCGCTGCACATGCACATCGAGGGCGGTGGTTGGCTCGTCGGCGACCATCAGATCCGAGTTGAGCGCAATCGCCATCGCCAGCGTAACGCGCTGCTTCATTCCGCCCGAAAGCTCGTGGGGATACATGCTGGCGACGTACGGCTCCAGATCAACCTGCCGCAACAGCTCGGGGACCATCTTCTCGGCTTCGCGCTTGCTCATCTCGCTATGTTCGAGCATCACGTCGAGAAACTGCTCTTTGATGCGCAACACCGGATTGAGCGTATTCATCGATCCCTGCGGCAGATACGACAGGTTGCGCCAGCGCACTTTGCGCAGGTCTTCGCCGCCGAGCGTGAGCAGGTCGATCGGGTCGCCATCCATACGATGAAACATGATGCGGCCACCCGCGACATAGCCGGGAGCCAGGGTCAGTCGCAGCAGCGCGGTGGTCAGCGTGCTTTTGCCGCAGCCCGACTCGCCAGCAATGCCCAGAATCTCGCCCCGCTTGACGGTGAGGTTGACGCCATCGACCGCCTTCGCAGCCCCGTTGATGGTATCGTAATAGACCTTGAGATCTTCTATCTCCAACAGCGGCGCACCACTCGCGCTTTTCTTCTGATCGCTTCTTTCGGTCAGACTGTTTGCCATATGCTTCTCTCTCCTGTTCTCTAGGCACCAGCCGTCTTGCGTAAACGTGGATTATACACTTCTTCGAGACCGATGTTGATCATATTGACCGACAGGAAGAGCAACCCCAGCACCACGACAGGCGCGACAAAGAGCGGCCACGCACCCAGCGTCAACGCGCCCCATTGCTGCGACCAGTTGAGCATCAGGCCAAGATCGAGGGTGCCGCTAGGCCCAAGCCCGATCACTTCCAGGCCGACCAGCGCAAAGACCGAACCGAGCGCCGCATTGGCGAAGCCGACGCCGATAAAGGGCAGCAGGTTTGGCATCAGTTCGGTGAAAATGATCTCCATATCGTTAAACTTGGTCACCTTCGCCAGCTCAACATACGGGCGGCTGCGCAGGCTCAAGACCTGCGAACGAATCGTGCGGGCGGCGAACGGCCAGCTAAAAATCGCCAGAATCAGGGCGATCGTAAACAGGTTGACGTTCGTAGCGTAGGCGGAAAGCGTAATCAGCAGCGGAAAGCTGGGAACAACCAGGAACATATCGGTAAAGCTAGAGAGAAAGTTATCGATATTGCCGCCTTTATAGCCGGCAACGAAGGCGACGATCGTGCCGATGACCGTTGAGATCAGGCCCGCGATCACGCCAACTTCGAGCGAGGCGGTCAGCCCTATGACGGTCATTGCCAGGATATCGCGACCCACGCGATCCGTCCCCAGCCAGTGTTGCGCGTTGGGCATCTGCCAGGCGGGACTGATGGCGACATTGATATCGAGCGGATCGTGGCCGTGTCCGATCAGCGCGGTGATGGGGACATTCAAAAACGCCACCACGATAAAGAAGGTGATAATAATCACGCCGGCCTGAACCTTGCGGCTGGACTTCCAGAGGCCGTGCATTGCCTGTAAAAATCTTCCCATCTGGCCCTCCTAAGCGTACTTGATGCGGGGATCAAGCACTGGCAAAAACAGATCAAGGATCAGATTCGCGGTCAGCACCCCGAAGATAGCCAGCGAGACGATACCCTGAATGGTGTTGTAATCAAGCTGCTGCGTTGCCATCACGAAGAGGTTGCCAATGCCCGGATAGGCGAAGAGCTGCTCAACCAGCACGTTACCGTTGAAGATGCTGCCCAGCGTGATGCCCAACCCGGTGATCTGTGGCAGGTAGCAGTTGCGCAAGGCATAGCGAGTGAGGATCTTGCGCGGCTTGAGTCCTTTCGCTTCGGCGAACGTCAGGTAATCTTCGCCAAGAATCGTCACCATGAGCATGCGCGTCGAGAGCATCCAACTGGCGACGCCGATGATCATGATCGAGAGCGCGGGGAGCGTGCCATGAATGATGACGCTCGTAATAAACCCCAGGTCCCAGGCGGGGTCCCAGGCGGGATTGTAGGCGGCAGTGGAGGGGAACCAGTTGAGCTTATAGGCCAGCAGAAAGACGAGGATCAGGGCCACGAAGTAGTAAGGGATATGGGAAAGCGCAATACAGAGATTAGAGGCAAACTCTGATGCCCATTTGTCGCGCTTCCAACCGATCAGAGCACCCAGGATCAGGCCCAGCACCCAGGAGAACAGCGTGGAGAGCGCGAGCAGGCCGACGGTCCAGGGCAATGAACGCATAATCAGCACTTCCGAAGAAGTCGGATAACTCAGAATGGATGGCCCTAAATCATGCTTAATCACTAATTGTTGTATATAGTGGATATATTGTTGAAAGAGATTGCCATCGAGGCCAAAAACGCTTTTATAGTATTTCACCATATCCGCACTCGCCCCGGCATTATAGATCTGCTTTTGCTGAAGCGCCTGGACGTAGGCCCCAATGGGGTTGCCTGGAATGAGGCGAAAGAAAAAGAAGGTCAGCGTCAGAGCGCCCCACAGCGTCACCAGATAGGCGATGAAGCGGCGAATGGCATAGGCTATCAGCGGGTGCGCCAGCAGCCAGGAGCGTATACCAGCCAGAGGCTTGCTGACCGGCCCGGTCGCGGTGTGAATCATTATGTTTCTCCTTCTTCTAGAACAAAGAGCCGGTTGAGCAACTCTTGAATGTCGTAATTGCACGATTTATCGCGCTGTGCAAACAAACGACATTTGTGAGCGACTCAACCGAAGGGATCAAGCGTAGCTCAATCCTGACTCCTGTTGTAGTGATTACTTCCCGACAGGTTGCAGTTTACCAATGATAAACATAAACTGGCCCCACCAGTTGGAGGGAACGTTGTACAGATTGTCGTTGGTCGGCCAGCCGGTCCAGTAGGAAGTGTTGAAGAAGGTGGGATAGGTCGTCTGGTAGACGGGAATCCAGGGCAGTTCTTTGTAGAACGCTTCAAGCGCCTGATCGAACGTGGCTTTTGCTTTGGGATCGTTAGGATCAACATTGTCAAGCTTCACAGCCAGATCGCTCAATGCCTGATCGTGAACACGGTACTGGTTATTGAAGGCGTTCTTCCCAATCGGCACGTAGTATCTGATCTCGAAATTGGAATAGAGTTGGCCCGGATCAAATGTGTTGCCGCAGATCCAGCCGGAGACGATATCGAAATTCCCATTGTTGAGCTTATCATCGTAGGCGGCCCCATCATAGTAGCGCAGGGAGGTGGTGATGCCAACCTTGCCCAGCTCGTCGGCCAGCTTCTGTCCATTGAGATATTCGGGCATGCCGGGCTTTTGCGATGTGATGATCTCAAGTTGCAGCGGCTTGCCCTGGTAGCTGCGCTTGCCATCGGAGCCAGCTTTCGCCCCCATCTGATCCAGCAGCGAGGCGGCCTTCGTGGGATCATAGGTCAACTGATATTTATCGGCAATCTCTTTATTGGACCATTTATCGTTGCCAGGATAGTCGGCCCAGGGATATTGCGCCGGAACAGTTGGCATCAGCCATGTCGAAGCGGCCAGCGTCTTGCGATCGATCAGATACGAGATGGCCCAATGCATGCGCGGATCAGCAAGCAGCCCCTTCGACGGATCGCTATTGATCAGTACGCCACGTGGGCAGGGATCGCGGAACTGATTTTCGATCACGATATTCTGGTAGCCACCGTTTTTAATGGCGTTGGCATGGTTGAGGTCAAAGTTGGCGGGAATATCGATCTGGCCGCGCTTAAACTCCTCAACCTCCGAGTCGAGCGTCGGGCCGGTGCGATAGACGACGTACTCGGGCTTGGGGTCGAACTCGTCTTTGTTCCAGTAGTTGGGATCTTTTTTCCAGATAAACATCTTCTGCGCGGGTATGACGCGATCCAGCTTGTAGGGGCCGGTGCGCACAGGAGGATTATCCTTCATGGTCATTGGATCTTTGCCGGACCAGATGTGTTCCGCGACGATATCCTGACTATTGACGATGCCAGCGACAAAATTATAGTGGAAGCGCGGATTGGGATCTTTCAGGTTAAAGACGGCGGTTTCAGCATCGGGAGCGCTCATATCTTTGACAAAGGGAATATAGCTGTTAGCGCCGCTCAGTTGCGGATTTTTCAGCAGCAGATTGATGGTGAAAAGGATATCTTTCGAGGTGAAGGGCTGACCATCGTTCCATTTGGCCTTCGGATTGAGATGGACCGTAAGCTGAGTGTGGGCCGAGTTATACTCCCAACTTTTGGCGAGCCAGGGCGTAATCTCACCTGAGACCATATTGAAATAGAAGAGAAATTCCTCGCAGACCTGATACAGCCCGGCGTTGTATTGCTGGCCGTTTGGTATAAAGGGGTTGGCGCTGTCGAACGTGGTGAATTCGGCCTGATTGATGACGAGGGTTTGGGCGCGAGGCGTTGGCGTGAGCGAGGCGGCCTGTTTCTGTGTGCTGGGCGGGGCATCGTTGCAGGCGGCCAGCAGATTGACGGCCATGACGCCACCGCCGGTCACGAGCGCGAACCGCTGCATGGCCTGACGGCGCGTAATCGGGGTGCTGAGAGGGATCAACTCGTTGTTGTTTTCTGGTTGCTTGACCATAAGAATTACTCCTTCTTTCTGCCAATCATCATCGATTGGTACATGTGTCCAAACAATTGAGATGAGGTCTTTCTCGTTGCAAAAATAGGGTTTCATTCAACGAGAGTATGAGACCAGGTATGATCGAGAGCGGGGTACATCCAGAGCAGGTGTGTTGAGAACGGCATCCTCCTTCGTGGTAGCTGTAATTCGCCTTTGAAGCTGGCGAGGGATGTGCCATGTGTATTTCCTACACAAATTAATGACATCTGGTTCGATCAATTTGTCCATAGTCATCTATACAAATCTATAGTAAATAAATGTATAATAGTTTGTCAATAGGGGAATTTTTTTCGCGGTCTCTCAATGGTCCGGGGCATCTCTTATTTTC
>JAICIM010000429.1 GCA_025928885.1 Ktedonobacteraceae bacterium
ATCGTATTCTTGTGCTGTTGCTTTCATAGTGTATGGACTCCTTGATAGCTCATACATACAGTATATTTTTTGCTCTATACTCTATTCCCCAGCGGCGGCCAGAATTTGCCATTTTGAGAAGGAATTTTTAGAAATCCGCAAATGTTCTTTTTAACTATTTCTATGTTTTTGAGAGGAGATCAACGTTGTTGAATAGCGATGTATGCATCCAATATCCCAACCCCTACCATTCGCGCAGATCGCGGCCCTCACAACTTCAAGCAGCGATCTGCGCCCCGCTCCCCAGGCCCGCTCTCACGATTCTGCCCCCCAAAACTCTCTATTCCAGCAGCCCTGGATCGCGAAAAAAACTCGATCTGCGCCAATGATTGCACGCCCCCGCTTCCCATGCTATACTGCGGGTGCCGCCGGCTAAATAGAAGGCAGCCAGCTTGCTGGATTGCACCCCGAAAAATATCATGGCTGCTCCAATTAAAAAGGCGAACCGATCAACAGCGTTATTGTTGATCGGTTCGCCTTTTTAATCGGAGCACCTGGCAAATTATGGGATAGGAGATGCTTCCCCCTTGCCGCTACTCATGATCCGGTTTGTGCGATGGGGGAGCTTCCTTCTCCTGCTCCTGGGGAGGTTTGGGATCGTGGCTCGTCTCTTCATGCACCATACCGGCTACGCTCTTTGGCGTTTTTTGAATCCCCTCAGCAAAAAAGGCGTTGACCTGCGCTCCCAACAGCAAGATCACGGCGAAGTAATAGAAGAAAACGAGCAGAATGATTGCGAAGCCAACCTGCCCGATGTAGCCCTTCAGGAAGTTGGTGGCGTAGAAGGGGAAGAGCGTCAGGAAGAGTTGCAGGGCCACCGCCGCAATGATCGCTCCGCGCCAGCCAGCACGCAAACTGATCTTCTGGTTGGGAACGACGACATAGATCACCTCAAAGAAGAGCGCCGCCACGATCAAGCTGCCCAGCACCGTGAGCGCACTGATGATGTACTGAGAACCCGGCACGCCGCTGAGCAGATTGCCATTGAGAAATTGCAAAAAGAGCGCCGGACCCGTTGAGGCGAAGATGACGATCGGGATCAGCAGCGCAAAAATGAGCAGCATGCCAATTGCCATCAGGTTCTGCCTGAGAAACGGACGCGGCGACTGATGATAGATAATGTCGAAGCAGTTCTCCATCAGGATAAAGAGCCGCGAACCGGTGAAGAGCGAGATGAGGATCGTGACGATGCCCAGCGGTCCCGATACGCTCGACAATTTCGTGATGATCTGGGCAACAACGCCGCCCGCCACATTGCCCGGAAGAATCCCCTGTAAGGTGGTGAGAAACGCCTGTTTGGTCTGATCACTCAACCCGCCCAGGAAGAGGCCAAAGATCGAGAGCAGGGCGATCATGAGCGGAAACAGGGTGGTGAGCAGGTTGTAGGCAAGTGCGCCTGCCTGCAAGTTCATCGTCCAGTCATTGAAAAATTTTTGGAAGAATGCACTCAGCGGCTTGACCCCCTTCTCCACTACCGCCGAACCCGCAAGCTGCTGACCCAGCGGCGAGTCTTCAACGGCTTTGATGGGGGCTGGTGTCGCCTCCTGAGAGCCTTGCTGCGTTGTATCCGTATCTGTATGTTTCTGTTGTTTGTTCGTTGCCATAGAGCACCTCACTTGCTATATGTTCTTCGCGGCCAGGCAATCCGGGATGCTGAAAAAGATGCCGGTCCTCACCAGATTCTTGAGACGATAGATACACGTAGAACGTGCGCAAAAAGATACTCTGCCGTGCGAACACCGTATTCTCGCCATGCCGCAGGGTCGGTCAGTCCTGGCCTGAAAGCTCCTATGCCTGATCTTTTGTTACACGGCTAACGTATAAAAAGAGGAATTGTGCTCTGTGGAGAGAGCTATTCATGTGTCAATACCTTGTGAGGGTCTTATCAATGAGTATATATAAAGAAGGGAAAGGAATCTAGCTATGCAAGAGAATAGAGTGGTAATCGGTGTTTTTCATGATCGAGGGCAGGCGGAGCATGCATTGGAGGATTTGCGAGAGGCAGGTTTTGGTGAGGGCCAGCTCGGATTTTTAATGCGCGAGGGCAATACCATCGTCGAGGAGGTTCCTGTCGAGGAGCACGAAGGCGGCGCGAAAGCTGGTGCCATTGCGGGCGGCGTCGTCGGTGGCGTCGCGGGCGCGGCGGCGGCATCGCTCATTCCTGGTGTCGGCTCTGCCATTGCGGGCGGCATTCTGCTCTCTGCCGGCGGGGCCGTCCTGGGCGCGGCAACTGGTCGAGTCATCGCCACCCTGATCCATCTTGGGGTGCCAGAGGAGCAGGCACGCACCTACGATCAGGAGATCCAGGCGGGCCGGAGCATTGTGATCGTGCAGGCCGATGAGCGACCGCTTGAGGCATTCCAGATCCTCAAGCGCAACAGCGCCTACGATCCTGGCGCACCGGTCGATCTCGTACAGCCAGAAGACGATCCCGAAGCCACCATAGAATTGAAGCCAGAGCAGTAAGCTGCTTGCCTGCTGAAACACCTCATGTGCTTCGTAGTGGAGCGATGTATCATGTTGGGTTCGATTCGCCTCCCAAGCGCCCCAACGCGATAATTGGTGCCTCCTCGTCTCATTTGCTGGATGCACCAGTTATTGGGAAACGACGAATAATATTACTGTCATAAATCGTGAAAATGCATTCACCGCGCTGGTGAGCGGAGGCGTTGCAGAATCAGTTCAACCGTTTCCTCCGGCGTTTGCTGCGACGAATCGATCCAGAGGCCAATGTCGGACATGGTAGCCCGCAGTTCCCGGTCAAGGTAGGTTGCCCAGGCATGCCCTTGAGGAGCTTTTCCCCGGTTTCTGTCTCGTTGTGCGGCGACAACCTCAACCTGTGGAGCAAGCACAACGAGCGAGAAGGGAAGGTCGTGCAGCTCTTCCTGTAAGTGCTGCCAGCGCTCCCCGATGATAATGTCATCCAGAATCACCGTGAAGCCAGCCTGGAAGAACGATTGCCCCAGCAGGCACATGTTCTGGAGGCGCAAACGAAGCTGCCGCGCCGCCTCTTCATCAGGCTCCCCTGCCTGGCCGACCCACACTCCCCCTGAGACGATCATCCGCTGAAGCGCATCGGCCTCAACATGTACGCCTCGTGCAAAGCGCTGCGCCAGCAAACGCGCGACCGTGGACTTCCCGGCGGCCATAATGCCCGTCACCACTATCAGCGCGGGCGTGTCGTCGCTCAAAATATGTGCTATTGCGATCTTCATTGTCAAAGATTCCTGTAAAATTCTATTGAAATTCTATAAGATATTAACCCAGAAAGCCGCGCAATAAATTGGCAGTTGCCATGATGTGCTCTTCCATCTCGGCACGAGCTATCTGGCTATCCCCGGTTGCAATAGCCCTCACAATTTTCTCGTGCTGCTGATTTGAGTGGCGTAGCGAGGCATCCAGCAGGGGAAACGCCGTTAAGAGGTCGTTGAGCTGCATGTGAATGTCGGTGACAGCAGTAATCAGGGAGCGCGAGCCGGTCAGTTCGGCGATGGCAAGGTGGAAGCGCGAATCGAGGCGGCGGTATTCGGAGCGAGGTTGCGCGAGGATCTCTTCCTGTAAGGAACACAACCATTGCGCGGCGGCTGGTTTGGCGCGTTGAGCGGCGAGTTCGGCGCTGGCGGGTTCGATGGCCCAGCGGAAATCGAGGATGTCCGGCAGGTAGTCTCCCATCTCCTCTATCAAGCGGCGTGCGACCGCTTCGGAGGCTTCGGAGGTATGGTAGATCACAAAGGTGCCGCCGCCACGCCCGCGCCTGGCTTGCAAATAGCCAGCCAGCTCAAGGGCGCGAATTGCCTCGCGCAACGTCGCCCGGCTGATGTGAAACTGGTCTACTAACTCTCGCTCTGATGGCAGCTTTGCGCCAGGCGGCACCACGCCCAGCTTGATCGCCTGCGCCAATCGCTCGATCGTTTCCTCAAAGGCGTTGACAGAATGGATGGGACGGAAAATTACGTCATAAGGAGTTGACTCTCGCGTGCGTCTCGCAGGCCGTTCTGTCGAGACTGGTTCCGCTTGTTTAGCCAGGCTCGCTCCTCTCGTTGCTGCTCTGGCGAATGTTCCAACACGGCCAGAATTATTTCCCCTATTCCTCATATCACAATCTCTTGACAGAATGCAATAAACTATTTATACTTCTTTTAAAGGACTGACCTTTATACCTTTATAAGTATACTTCCTCAACAGGGAGGTTGCAAGCGCTTCCCCAGGCACAACTTTCCTACCGGATAAAAGGAGGTGATTGGCCCCCGCTACGTTTCTTCTGCATCTTTTGCTTTATTGACCTCGTAGGCATCTCAATCACACTATGCTATTTTCTATTCATAGTATCCACAGGAGGTGTCCAGTGCCTTCCGCGAAACAGACGGCCCGAGAAGAGTTGCTCTCCCAGGACATCAAGCGCCTGCATAGCCTGGGATATGCGCAGGAACTATTTCGTACAATGGGCGGCTTCTCCAATTTCGCTATCTCCTTCACAATTATTTCTGTCCTCAGCGGTTGTATCACCCTGTTTTATACCGGCATTACCACGTCGGGCTTTGCCGCTGGCTCGATTGGCTGGCCTCTGGTAACGATCTTTGTCGTCATCGTCGCTCTGGGCATGGCCGAACTCGCATCCGCCTACCCCACCGCCGGCGGCCTCTATTTCTGGGCCTCGAAGCTGGGTGGCCCGGCGTGGGGCTGGTTTACCGGCTGGTTCAATCTAATCGGGCAGGTTGCCGTGACGGCGGGCATCGATTACGGTCTTGCCGTCAGCATCGATGTGTTGCTCAATGCCTGGTTCCCCTCATTTCCCGCCACGCTCGGCTCGGTCCTCGCTATCGATCCCGCGACCCAGTGGACAACGCTGGTTATCTATGCGGTGGTGTTAATCCTGCATGTCACCCTGAATATCTTTGGCGTTCGCATCGTCGCCATCTTGAACGATGTGAGCGTCTGGTGGCATATCGTTGGCGTACTCTGTATTAGCGGCGGCGTTGTGCTTGCCGCGCTGATCGGACAACAATTTGACGGAGCAGGCTTCGCTACGCATGCCGTCTCCCATCCCCTGAACTCGGCTGGCACCCTCTTCTCGCTCGATCCCAAATATAACGGGACCGGCTTCCCCATCTGGTATGCCTTCCTGCTGGGCTTATTGTTGGCACAATACACCTACACGGGTTATGATGCCTCGGCCCATATGACGGAAGAGACGGTGGGAGCTGAGACCAGAGCGCCCTGGGGTGTGGTGATGTCGGTCGTCGTCTCGGCGTTCGCTGGCTATCTCTTGCTCATGTGCCTGCTTGCCGCCGCTCCTGATCTGGTGAAAGCTGCTGGCTACATCAATCCGGTACTCTACATCCTTGAGAGCCGCCTGGGCCACGTTCTCGGCACTCTCTTCTTCGCCGTTGCGGTTGGTGCACAGTTCTTCTGTGGTATGTCCTCGATCACCACCAATTCGCGCATGATCTACGCCTTCTCGCGCGATGGAGCGATGCCGTTTTCCAATACCTGGCACCATCTCGATAGAAGCCGAACCCCACGCAATGCTATTATCCTGGCCGCCTGCTGTGCCTTCGTGCTGGCTATCCCAACGGTGATCAATTTTGCCGCCTACGTCGCAATCACCTCAATTGCAACGATTGGCCTCTATCTGGCCTATGCCTCGCCGATCCTGTTGCGTGTGCTGGCAAAAGATTTCCAGCCCGGCCCCTGGCATCTGGGCAAATGGAGCAAACCGATCGGTGTTATTGCGGTCATCTGGGTGGTCTGTATCGCCATTCTCTTTATGCTGCCAACGGCCACACCAATTACGGTCGTCAATTTCAACTATACTCCAATTATCGTCCTGGGAACATCCATCATTCTGATCGTCTGGTGGCTGGTCAGTGTGCGCCACTGGTTCAAAGGCCCCCACATTCAGGGGTCCGCCGCCGAACTCAGCGAGATTGAGCGGCAAGTTGGCGAAACGTTCCATGTCGATGCTGCCGACGCCTCAATAGAGCAAGGGCTTGCCGGTGGTCAATAATATATGGTTTTCGTAGCCGCGGGGGGGTGTTGGGGGCGTGGGGGTGGGGGGGGGAAGTAAGGCCGGGGCGCCGGATGAAAGAGGGGGAGGAGAGATTTTTTCAAGAAAATATTGGAAAAGTTTTGGGATGG
>JAICIM010000660.1 GCA_025928885.1 Ktedonobacteraceae bacterium
CGCGACTACGAAACACTTTTGCAAGGAACATTTTCCATAATTTAAGGTAGGAAGGACGAGCAATGGACATCAGCGAACAGCCTGCGAACCAACCGGAAGAGGTTATCGAGCTGCATACCCAGCCACTACCCATAACGCCATCGTACTCACCGGCAGAAGTTGAGGCCGTCGTCGCCGGTCATATCTGCCTGGACATCATCCCTGCGCTCACGGGCGAGACGCTGACCCTGGCACCCGGTCGCCTGATCGAAGCAGGTCCCGCCGTGCTGGCAACCGGTGGCGCAGTCTCCAACACCGGTCAGGCGCTGCACAAACTCGGCGTCAACACCAGCTTAATGGGCAAGATTGGCGACGATCTGTTCGGTCAGGCCATTGTGCAGCTTGTGAAGGCGCGAGGGGCGGGATTGGCACAGGGCATGGTCATGGCAGCGGGGGAGGCCAGTTCTTACACCATGATTATCAGCCACGCCTCCAGCGACCGCATTCTGATCCATTCGCCCGGCTGCAACGATACCTTCGGGGCCGACGATATCCGCTACGATCAGCTAGAGAAGGTGCTGCTCTTCCATTTCGGCTATCCTCCTCTGATGGCAAAGATGTATCAGGGCCAGGGCGAAGAACTGACCAGCATCTTCCAGCGCGTCAAGGGTATGGGCCTCACCACCTCACTCGACCTCTCCATGCCCGATCCAGCCAGCGCGGCGGGACGTGCCGATTGGCGCAGTATTCTGGAGGCCACGCTGCCCTCTGTCGATATCTTTCTGCCCAGCATTGAAGAGATTCTGATGATGCTCCGTCGCCAACAATTCGAGAAGCTCATTTCCAGGGCCGGGAAAAACAGCGTGCTCGACTTCATCCCGCCCGATCTGGTCTCCGAAATGGGACAGACACTATTGGATATGGGCGCAAAAATTGTGGGCATCAAAATGGGGCATCGTGGCCTCTATCTCTGCACCGCCGGGAGCGAACGTTTAGAGGAACTGGGACGCGCCCAACCGACGAACCTTGTCCAATGGGCCAATCGTGAGCTGTGGACGCCCTGCTTCTCAACCCGGGTGGTTGGCACGACTGGTTCAGGAGACGCCACGATTGCGGGTTTCCTGATGGGCTTGTTGCGTGGCATGATGCCGGTGGCGACGCTCTCCGCAGCCTGTGCCGTGGGAGCCTGTAGCGTAGAAGCTGCCGATGCATTGAGCGGCATTCGCAGTTGGCCCGAAACGATGGAGCGCATCGCTGCTCGTTGGCCCCGTCTGCTGCCTGACAAAAAAGGCAAGCTCGCGCTAGACCTCGCCTCCTTCAAGTGGCGCTGGAACGACTCACAAGAGGTCTGGCTTGGCCCACGCGACCTGCATTACTAGCCAGTTTTCTATGCGGAATCTCAAATTGTACGGGCATGATTTATGACGCTGCTGAGAAATTCGGAATGCGAGGAAAAACCACATGGGATTGTGCTCAACGAGCGGAGAAACTTCTCCACTTTTTGAATTTCTCAGCAGCGTCATTTATCACGCCCCATTTATCCAAAGATTCATCCATTTAATAAAAAATGCTCGTTTCTTGGATAAATCAGGATAAATGGGGCGTGATAAATCATGCACGTACAAACTTTGCTGCTTCTCTTACACCTTTAGCCACGCTGCTCAATCGGCGTGTATTCCGTCACCTTTGGACCGACATATTCGGCGCGGGGACGGATCAGGCGATTGTTGGCGTACTGCTCCAACACGTGGGCGGTCCACCCGGCGATACGGCTGGAGGCGAAGATGGGCGTGTCCAGATCGATCGGAATGTCGAGCATATAGTAGACCGAAGCGGAGTAGAAATCAACGTTGGCGTTGAGCTTCTTCTGCTCCTTCATGTATTCCTCAACCTTGCGCGAGATATCGTACCAGCGCATATCGTTTTTGCGCTGCCCCAACTCCTGCGACATGGCCCGCAGATGGGTGGCGCGTGGATCTTCGGTGCGATAGACACGATGCCCAAAGCCCATGATGCGCTCTTTGCGGCTCAACGCGTTGCTCACATACGACTCAGCATTGCTCGCCTCGCCAATGCGCAACAACATGCGAATCACCTGCTCGTTGGCCCCTCCATGCAGCGGCCCAGAAAGCGCACTGATCGCCGACGTAATCGCCGCATACATATCGGCTAGCGTGCCAGCGGTGACGCGAGCGGCAAACGTCGAGGCGTTGAGTTCGTGGTCGGCATGCAGGATCAGGGCAAGATCGAGCACATGGGCCGCGTGTTCATTGGTATGGCGACCGGTCAGCATATATAAGAAATTGGCCGCGTGGCTGCCATCGGACAGGGGAGCAACGGGTTCTCGATTGTTGCGCAACGCTTCCCAACTGGCGATAATCGTTGGCATCACGGCGGTGAGGCGAATGGCGCGTTGTTCGTTAGCGGCGCGAGATTTGTCCTGGGGATTGGGATCGAAGACGGAAAGGGCGGAAATGGTGGTACGGAGTACATCCATCGGTAGGGTCGCGGTTGGCAGTAAGCGCATTAGATCAAGGATACGATCCGGCAGCGAACGTTGCGTGCGTAATTGTTGCTGCACTTCCTCCAGTTGCGCCCGCGTTGGCAGCTTGCCATGCCAGAGCAGATAGGCCGTCTCTTCAAATGTTGAGTTGCGGGCCAGATCGTGAATATCAACGCCGAAGTAGGTCAGCTTGCCCAGCTTGCCGTCAAGATCACAAATAGAAGAATGCGTTGCAACAATATCTTCAAGACCTTCAGTAGTGGTGGACATACGATAATCCTCCGCTTAGACGTATTGTTCGTTTCTGTCTCCAGATAGTGGCGGCACCTGGCGGGCATCATGGCAGATCATCATGAAACACCCATCCTCGCTGGTGCAGAAACAAGGGGTCGTCTGTTCAGGTTTTATACACTGCAATTGGCTTGTTATGAGGGTATTATAGCGCAGAGAGACATACAGAAACAATCCCTTACACAAAATAGCACAGCCATGAGGGACTTGCTGGCACAAAAGGGCATAGTCGTATTGGATAAAATGTGCTACACTGGCGCAAACGGTTACTATGAAGAGGGGCAGCATAATGAGTAAGCTAGCGCGTGACGATGAGGAGAGCCTCATTGCCCGTAGCCAGCGCGGAGATGTGCAGGCATTTAACCAGTTAGTCCTCATCTATCAGCAGATCCTATTTGGTGCTATTTTCCGCCTGCTTGGTGATTATGATACCGCTGCCGATGTCACGCAGGATGCATTTATGGCCGCATTTCGGGGAATCACCACATTTCGCGGTGGCTCCTCATTTCGCTCCTGGCTCCTGCGCATCGGCTCCAACATGGCTTGCGACCACTGGCGACGTGTGCAACGGCGACCTGCCGATTCCCTGGAGGCGCTGACCGAGACTGACGAGCCACAATCACCCGAAGTGTTACAGGCATTAACCAGCAGCAGCGACGATCCCGAAGCCCACTTGCTCACTCAGGAGTTGCAGAGCTTAATTCAGCATGGCTTGCAGAAGCTCCCTCTCGATCAACGTGTGGCGGTGGTGCTTTGCGATATCGAGGGGCTTTCGTATGACGAGGTGGCGGCGGCAACCCAGACGACGCTGGGAACGGTGCGCTCACGTATCGCGCGTGGACGTGAGAAGTTGCGCAACTATCTTGTCCAGCATCGGGAACTTTTGCCGAGGGATTATCGTCTAAGCAGCAGGATCAGTGATGATTAGTAACGGAGCATATACGTGGCACAAGAAAACCAGCATTTGATGACTGAACAGCTTTCAGCATATCTTGATGAACAACCCCTCTCTGCCGACG
>JAICIM010000103.1 GCA_025928885.1 Ktedonobacteraceae bacterium
ACCGGGCGGGCTTTATCGTCAATTTCTTGCTCATCCCCTATTTGCTGGCGGCTATTCGGATGCTGGAAAACGGCATGGCGAGCCGTGACGATATCGACACAGCAATGAAGCTAGGCTGTGGCTATCCAATGGGGCCGTTTACGCTGCTCGACTATGTTGGCCTCGATACCACGCTCTGGGCGGCAGAGGCGATCTATGAAGAGTTTAAAGATCCGCTCTACGCACCACCACCACTCCTACGCCGCATGGTTGATTCTAGACAGTTAGGCAGGAAGAGCGGCAAGGGCTTCTACGATCACCAGCAATAAAAAACAGGGAGGCGAGTCGAAGCTCGCCTCCCTGTTTTTTGTGCTAATCCCACATTTGCTTAATCGGGACTGATGGCCCGCGCGGGGATCGGACGGTTGGTGGTGAACATCTTGCGACGATCACCAACATATTTGGATGGAGATGGCACGACGTACTGCCGGTCATAGGAACCGCTGGCGTCGGTATTGATACCGGGATAATTCGGACCATAATTATAATGCCCCGTCTCAGCAGGAGACAATGGACCTTTTGCGAACTGTGGCACGCCGCTCACGCGGGCAAGACCCATCTCTGGGGCCACACCATAGAGGTCATCAGGAACCTGATCCAGCCCTCGCGCGACTAATTCGTCGATGCTGGAGGTGAGCTGAATGACGCCACTCTCATTCGTCTCATCAACCGCGCTATAGGGGACATAATATGGTTTGACAACTAAGCCGCCACGATCAACCAGCATGTAGTTGCCAAAACGCGCTCGCACCTCGCCAAGCCATGTTCCATTCTTATCGACCACTTCCTGCCCGGGCAAAAATTTCGCCTGGCTATGCACCGGTACAGTGATAAACTCTACCTCTTGTGGTGCCATTGGATCTTCCAGCGCCCACCCCAGAATGCCAACGATGACAAATGGAGCGCCGATAATGGAAAGCACGGGAATATCAGGAAGGGCCAGCAATCCTGCCAGCGTCAGCAAAACGGCTGCACCTAAAATAAACGGCCATAAGCTGGGATTAGGCAAATGAATATGATGCTCTTCCTCTGCACCCTCAGTTTCCACATGATCCGTTGCAGGTAACCTATTTAATTCGTCCGATGTGAGATTAGCACTGTGAAGAGAACTGTCCATAAGCTCTGCTTTCCTCTGAGAATATTTTGCAAACCATAATCTGCAATCCGCGAGGACCAGTTATTGTGATAATTGTCCTGTTGTAAGCATACCAAATAAGTGAGAGCTGTGCAAGCTAGCCATCAAGTTTTGATCTAAAATATCCCAGCGGCCTATACTCAACAATCGCGTCTCTTGACACATATAGCTGATTAAGCTATCATTTCCCACATGAAGCAAGAGGAATTGATTAATGAAGCGCTGCGGTTACGACCAAGTGCTATCTCCTACTACGTGACGCAACAACTAGCAACCCTCTTTCCAGACAAAGCTGTTATAGAAAGTGATGACGCCTATTTTAATGTGGAAAAATATGGTGAGGATGGGCAATGTACGATCACTTCTCTGACTAATCAACACAACGAGTTTCTCACCGGCTGGTATGAGACCGACTACGATTTTGACACGAAAGAATATATCGACGGGCATCTGTTCAAAAAGGCATATAATGCCTGGCAGGCAATCACCTGGCAAGCAACAACGTTTACGCTGCTTACATTGCGTTGGGAGCTAGATAATCAGATCACCGTTCATCACTGGCTCATTGCTGATACAGAACAACAGGCCAATCAATTTGTGAAGCATGTCTGTCGCTGGAATGGGGAGCTTCGTAGCGAAATTCTCGTCTTTGACGATGGCTGCTGGGGTAAAGATTCAATCCTCTTCCAGGCCATTAAAAATGCGACCTTTGACAATCTGGTCCTACCAGGCACGCTCAAAGAGGCGATCCTCTCCGATCTGCAAAACTTCTTTTCCACACGCGCTGTCTATCAACATTATCATCTCCCCTGGAAGCGCGGCATTTTGTTCATTGGCACGCCCGGCAACGGCAAGACCCACACCGTCAAAGCCCTCATCAATGCGCTGGAGCGACCCTGCCTCTATGTCAAAAGTTTCAAATCGCGCGGTTTCGACTATGATAACAATATCAGCCAGGTGTTTGCCAAAGCTCGCAAAATGGCTCCTTGCCTGCTTATCCTTGAAGATCTGGACTCGCTCCTCACCGACGAGAATCGCTCCTTTTTCCTCAATGAACTGGACGGCTTTGCCACCAATGATGGCGTTGTTATTCTGGCAACCACGAATCACCCGGAGAGGCTTGATCCGGCGATCCTCGACAGACCAAGCCGTTTTGATCGCAAATATCATTTTAACCTGCCAGCTCTGACAGAACGCGTTCAATATATGCAACTGTGGAATGAGTCATTACAGGATCAAATGCGCCTCTCTGAACAGACCATTGTGGCTCTTGCTGAAGCAACAGATAGCTTCTCTTTTGCCTACCTCAAAGAACTCTTTCTTTCAGCGATGATGCAATGGATGGCCGTACCAGAAAGGGGCATGGAGACAGTCATGTTTGAACAGGTGACCCTCCTAAAAACTCAAATGACAAGCGAGCAGTCATAACACCGGTTCGCCTCTCTCATGTATTGAGTTGCCCTGTGGACACCATCCCGTTGTAGGTTTCGTCATAGGTGTGGTATGCTGCTTCTTGTGTATAGACATAATTCTCTCCTTCTTGAGAATTGAATGTGTTGTTTGAAAGAGACGATCTATACCCGTATTATTATCTAAATTATCCCTCCTTGAACAGCCTTCCCATTACACAACAAGCGGCTTGGTGTCGCCGCAAACGGTACTGCACAGGAGGGAAAGGAGAAAAGCTGTGGGAGGGACCACAAAAGCAAAATGGGTGGTGTTCACTGGCTGATGCATATCGCCGCCTCGAAAGATGAGAGAGAGTATCAAGAGGACACCACTGAGGCTCAGCCCTATGATGTTCAGCAACCTGCTAAGAGAGGCGCTAGAGAAGCGCTGCATGTTGATCCGGTCGCTCCTCCAAGAGAAGGGCAAGAGATACATCAGGTAGATGGGTGCTGGCAGAACCAGCGCAGCAAGCAATACAATGGCCACGGTGGTAGGCAGAACCCCTGCCTGGAAAGCCTCGCCCAGGAGTTGCCAGCCGGTCGTGAGGGTGGTAGTAGCGTGTGGTGGGGTAGGACTCCCATAAGGATAGTCGGTCTGGATATAGGTAAAAAACAAGCTCAGACCGATGCCCAGGTGACACAAGAGACCGTTGAAGGCGAAAAGAAGCCGGAGGCCCCCTCTGATGCTGTGCGCTGGAAGCCCAACTCCAGGGAGAGGGGAGACTCGTTCTGTTCTCTCGTGCTGACCAAGTTCCACATGAACCGGTTGGCTTACGCGGATGAGAGGCTGATGGAGAGCCAGGACCAGGCACGCAATGAAGGAAAGAGCGAAGCCCAGGGGTGGAAACCAGGTCGCCGGAGCCGCAGCTTCCAGGGCTGCAAACGCAGGGAGTGCTTCGATCACGAAGAACAGGCAAGACCCGAGTGTAAGGGGAAGGCTGACCCACAACCCAATCAGACCGATCATCCGAGAGCGGGGGCGGAAGACAGCCACTGAGGCGAGCGGAGGCAAAGCCAGCACGATAAGCGCAATCAAGACAAACCTCACGGAACCCACGATGATGCCGTGGGGGTACAAGTTGTGGAGATCAGATGGACTGAGATGACAGGGAAAAAACAATTGCCATCCGATACAGGGAGGGTTTTCAGAATAGGAGTGCGGAAATTGGACAGGAGAAAAGAGGCTGAGGAAAATCAGGAAATGAGCGAGGGGAATGATGCGGGAACATCCCTGTATCAAGGACGATCTGTTTCTCATAGCGGTTCCTTTCCGGTCGAAGAGCCAAAGGCAGAAGGAGTCGTGTTCCCTCTGATGCTAAAACGTCTCATAGGTCGTCTGCGTCACAGAGAGCTGAATAGTATCTCAAAATCCCTTGATGCCTCGCCTCTTTGACTACACACAACTCGGGATAGTGCCGCCCTGTGATCATTTAACGAGAAAGCCCTGGGCATCAAACCAGGGCTTTCCCTGTGATCGCATCTTCCTGCAATAACAGCCCCTCTTCATAGATGCGCCGAATGACATCCTCAATCTCCGGTTCCTGAAACGTTACATCGCGCAAGCGGTAGCGCGTCCCCAGCCACGCAACCAGTTCATGAGCAGGCATCGCTTCGTTTGTGAAGCTCAACCAGATACGTGGCCCATCCGCCTGCATCACACGCACTCCGGCAGGCAGATCTGCAACGATGGGCAACCCCGCCTCGTCCAGCTTGAGCGCCGCCACTTCAGCCGGATCGAGCACGGCGACAAGCTGACGATCTCCACCAAAGCGCTGACGAATCTCGGTCACGGTGCCATCATAGAGCTTGCGCCCATGATCGATAATGACGATGCGTGGGCAGAGCATCTCCACATCATCCATATCATGGGTGGTCAGCAAGATGGTGGTCTCGCGCTCGGCATTGAGGGACAGCAAAAACTCGCGAATACGCGCCTTCGCCACGACATCCAGGCCAATCGTCGGCTCATCCAGATAGAGCAGTTCGGGATCATGCAACAGCGCCGCCGCCAGATCGCCGCGCATGCGTTGCCCCAGCGAGAGCTGACGCACCGGCGTATCGATAAACTCATCTAGCTCCAGCATCGTCCGTAAGCGCTGCAAATTGTCCTGGTAACGGGGCGTTGGTACGCGATAGAGGTGCTGCAACAGGCGCAGCGAATCGATCAGCGGCAGATCCCACCAGAGCTGTGTGCGTTGCCCGAAGACGACGCCGATCCGAGCGGCCAGATCGCGCCGCTGCTGCACAGGCACAAATCCAGCCACCCGCAACGTACCGCTTGTTGGCATCAGAATACCGGTCATCATCTTTATCGACGTGCTTTTCCCAGCACCGTTCGGCCCAACCAGCCCGATCATCTCCCCACGCTCAACCGCTAAGAAGAGATCCTGCACCGCAGAAACCACTCGCACATCCGGGTTAACCAAACTGCGCAATCCGCCCACTATACCAGGACGCCGACGCGCCACCCGAAACGTCTTGTTCAGCCCCTCGGCCTCGATCATCAGTGCCATATCGATCTCCTTTCCAGAAGACTATTAACTGCCAGTACTTTGATAGCGATGTACGCCAAAAGTCCAGACCATACCGGCCACGAGCGCAAAGACCAGCGCAACCAGTGGAGCCGCAAACGCCAGCTCCGGCGGCAGCCCGAACGGGAGCGGTCGCCCCAGAATGTAACAGGTAGGAACATAGGAGCCAAAGGCAATTGGCACCACAAACAAAAAGGCGCGTTGAAGCAGGGCATGATAGATGGTGATCGGATAGCTCAACATCTCGCGCCCACCATAATAGAGCAGGCTTGTTAGCTCCGTCGTTTCCACCGTCCAGAAGCAGAGCGTCGCCCCCAGCAACAGGATCGCCACGAAGATCACTGAACCACTCACAATGCCCAGCAACAGGACAACGATCTTCGCCAGCGTCCAGTGCAAATCTGGCAAAAAATGCAGCGCAACCACAAAGCCGAGCAGCCCTTGCGTGATACGACCGAAGCGGCGCAGAAGAAAATCACTGCCAACCACCTGCATAAAAGCTCCCACCGGTCTGAGCAGCACACGATCAAACTCGCCCTTGCGAATCGTGAAGGGGAAGTTATCAACGCCCGCTCCCACCAGTTCGGCCAGCCCGAAGCCGATGGCAATAATCGCCGCCAGCAGCGCGACCTCTCCCATGTGCCAGCCCAGCAAGGTGGGGAAGGGAATAAAAAACAGCAGCAACGCACCAAATTCCAGGCAGGTCACAGCAAGCGATGTCAGAATATCAATCACGAGATTGACCTTATATTGCAACTGCGCTTTGATCTGCATCGCGATGAGCAGACGATAGAGCCGCATATCACTCAACCAGGCATGAATCATCAGACAACCTTCGCTTTCTAGCCGCCCTGCGCGATGACGCGGCGGGTTGCTATGCGGCTCACTGCACGCACTACTACTGTCAGCAGCACGACCCAGCATCCCTGTCGCACCAGCTCAAACCAGAGCGCATTGCCCGCCACTTTTCCCATGAAAACCTCGGCTGGCAGGCTCAAGAGGCCGTTAAAGGGAAGCCAGTTCGCGATCATACGCAGCCAGTCGGGAAAGAGCGGCAGTGGCACATACGAGCCGGTGAAAAACAGGGCCACCACGCCAGCCAGCAGCGCAATCGCCCGCGCTTCCAGCACCCAGAAGGCGACGATATTGTACAGAAAACGATAAGCTATCCCCAGCATCGCTCCCAGCGGCAACGAGAGCGCAAAGGCCAGCCAGGAGTGCCATTGATCAGGCAGGCCAATGCCAAAGAGCAGCATACCAGCCCCGTAGATCGGGACCGTGCGAAAGAGCAGGTAGTAGAGATTGCGCCCCACCTCCCGACTGAACCAGTACCAGTAGAAATCACAGGGCTTGCTCAGATCAGAAACCACCTCGCCAGAACGAATGGTCTGCATGAGGTCATACCAACTGAACGGCAGCACGACCATGATCAATGCCTGCACCAGCCAGGTATAGCGCAATGAATCGATGACGCCATAGCCGTTCACCACCGGACGAGCATGATAGAGGGCGACGATGACATAGCTAAAAATTGCGCCAAAAAAGATATTGGTGAGCAACCCGGCAAAGTTCGCCCAGCGATAGACGAGTTGCCGCTGAAATGCGGTCCAACCCACTGCGAAATAAAATCGTAGCATCGTATCTCTCCATGTTTTGAGCCAGCTACGCCGTTTTTCCAGCACAAGAACCCGGTATCCCGCCAGAGAGGGGGCTACCGGTTCCGTTTATACATACGATTACGCGGGATAGCCAGCGACTACCCCGTATCAATGCAACAGCTTCTACACACGTTCAGGATTTTTGTTGCAGGAGAGAGATTGTACCATAACCGTTTCGCTGCGGTCAATCCCCTCTTTTTCCTAAAAAAGTTATTCCTGCTGGTGCTCGTCTTCGCGCTCTTCCAGCAAGGGAAGCGGGGTCGTCACGCCGGAGCGCTTCTCCACGCCCGGCACGGTGGCTGCCCGTCCACCGGGATGCGCACGCTCGAATGGGAGCCGCTGATGATGATAGAGGCGATTGGAAAGGAGGGTGTGATTGGCGTTCATCGCTACCTGCATCGACTCAACGATATGCTCTAGCTGTTCGATGCTGGCAAAAATATCCTGAATATAGGCAATATTGCTACGAAACGTCTGCTCCTGCGCATGCACCAACTCTTCGCGCAATGCACGCAACTGCTCGGTCAGCGCTTGCTCCATCGCCTGCATTGTGGCCTGCATCGACTCATCAAGAACTGCCAGACGTTGCCCCATCGCCTTCTCAACCACTTCCACCAGATCCTCCCAGGGAATCTCCGTCTGCACCTCGATCGACTCAAAATCGGGTTGCGCCTCCGAGCCATGCACAGTCGTAAACTCTGCCATTGAGGTACGCTGACTGATCAGCTGTTCAATTGCCAGCAACTGGGCCGCCAGCGCACGCTCGATCTGATCTTCAAACTGTTGAGGTTGTGTCGGCAGCTCACCTCCAACATCATGCTGTAGCGCTTGCAGGATCTGCTCATACTGCTGAGAAAGATCATCACGCAGCTTGCTTTGCAGCTCTGACTGGCGTTGAGGAAGGTGGCGCAACAGGTTTTGCTGAAGCGAGACGAGGCGCTGCTCAAATTCGCGTTGCAGCGTGCTCATGCGTTGATCCAACATACGCTCCATCTCGCGACGTTGGGCAGCCAACCGCTGGTTGAGTATCATATTAAATGCCTGAAGCTCATCCTGAGTAAAAGACATGTGGCTCCAACCCTTCCTCCTGCTTGATGATCATAGCTCTCGCTTGACCAGCCATAGTATAGAAAGTACATTTCTTTCTGTCAATGTACGCCGCCAATCCCGCCAAAGTGGGCTAGTAGAGCGGCACTTCAGGCAAGCTCACGATGAAAACGTCATCTGTCCAACCTGCGTATGCGCCAGCAACTTTTGTGCATTGCGCCACATCAGCTTCTCTCGCGCCTCCGGTTTGAAATAGGTCAGCGGTTCAAAGTCTTTGAGCCAGCGCTGCGGGGTAATAAATGGATAGTCGGAACCGAACAGAAAACGATCCTGCAAGCGCGTTGCCGCCTCGCGCAACAATACTTCGGGGATGTGCTTCGGCGACCAGCCAGAGAGATCGTTGTAGATGTTGGTCTTGTGGAGCATGGCGGCGATCATCTCTTCGTGCCAGGGCCAGGACGGATGAGCGCCAATGATCGTCAATCCTGGAAAGTCTGCGGCAAGAGAGTCCAGAAAGATCGGGCGCGTATAATCCAGCTTGATGCCCATGCCACCGGGAGTACCGGCTCCCAAACCATTTGTGCCAGTATGAAAGAGGGCTGGGATTCCCAACTCCTGGATTTTCTCCATCAATGGATAGAACTGCGGATCGTTGGGATAAAACGCCTGGACGCCTGGATGAAACTTCGCGCCAGACAATCCCAGCTCTTTAACCGCCCGCTCCATCTCTTTGACTGCCGCCTTCCCTTTATGCGGGTCAACGCTGGCAAACCCGACGAATTGCTGTGGGTAGCGCTCAACGATGGCGGCGACATAATCGTTGCCCAGCGGTGGCCGTCCCGTGGCCGTCTCAGCATCCCAGGCCAGCAGCACGCCGATCATATCCAGCTCGGCATAATCAGCGGCGATCTGCTCGATATCTTTGAGTTTAACCTCGGTCCGAAAATAGCGCTCAGCTGCCTTCGCATATGGCCCGAGCGTCACCTGCATAAACTCCGTCGTTGGCAGGTGGACATGAAAATCGATAGCGTGCGGCATAATTCCTCCAGATAGCGATCTACAAACACAGTGCGATCTATCGCCCTTCTGTCATTATAGCTCTTCCTCGGTATGTGATGTCGAGAGATCCGTTGAACCGCGCATGAAGAGCGTCTGGCAGCGATAGCGGATAAGCTCGAAAGACATAGGAAAGCCAGACATAGGGAACAATATCATTGCTTCCAGTCCTGGCAACATATGGTAGTACTAAAAGCAGCTTGTCATAGAAGCATCAAGCGAGTATACTTATCGACGTAGGATACGTTTTCATATGGCAAGGATGCCTCCTCTGGCACCCTGTTTATCATTCCATCCTACCACACCGCGCCGTCTCGCTCAAAAATGCACACTCCACCGTTACCAGACTGTTGACATTTTGTGCAATATGCTGAAACCGCTTCCACAGGGCGCACGACCCTATGACTTGTCACGAAAGCTACGCGCCTGACGTTTTGTTTAGTAGATGGTGTATTTCCCAACTTACAAACATTCACACGGACATACAGAAAGGAACTCGCACATGATCAAAGCAGAATCTCGCGCTGAAGCAACATGGGAAGGCAATCTCTTTCAGGGACATGGCAGCGTTCAGGTGGGAAGCGGCGTCATCGGCACGCAACCGATCAGCTGGGCCACACGCACGGAGCGCTCTAAAGGCAAGACCAGCCCTGAAGAACTGATTGCCGCCGCCCATGCCGGATGCTATGCGATGGCCTTCTCCAATACGCTGGCAGGCGCCGGCCACACCGCCGAACGCTTAACAGTTAACGCCACCTGCACCTTTGAACAGATTGAAGGCGGCTTTAAGATCGGTTCCATCACGCTCGACGTACACGGCAAAGTGCCAGGGCTGGACGAAGCGGCCTTCCAACAGGCGGCACAAAAGGCTGAACAGGGCTGCCCCGTCTCCAATGCGCTGCGCAACAACGTGGCCGTTCATGTCAACGCTCACCTGGAAAGCTAGCCCTCGTCTCACCAAAGATATAACTGGCATCCCTGCTCCCTGATCAGGGAACAGGGATGCCACTTTTTTTAGGGAACAAAGATGCCGTATTGCATCTTGAGCAACAGAATACGCTGCACCGATTGATCGATACGTAACATCGTAATATGCCCTTGCTGGATCGCCTGTTTGAGGGCGACCACAACCTCCGCGACCTGCGCAGTGGTATATGGCCCCTCAATGAGATCACCGCCAGCTTCGATCGCCATCACCGCCGCCTCGCTCAAGGACCAGCGCTCGCTGATCCCCTGCATGTACAGCCCATCGGTAATCACCACGCCGTCATACCCCAAATCTCCGCGCAACAGCCCATCAATGGCTTTCGCCGACAGCTCGGCTGGCAGTTCAGGATCGATGGCTGGCATCAACACGTCGGTACTCATAATCATCGCGGGGTGATCCTGCTGGATCATGGTTTTATATGGCGCAAGGTCAATCTTCTCCAGGTCCGCCATGCTCCTCTTGACCGTTGGCAGGCCCGCATGGGGATCGGAGCTAATCGCGCCCAGGCCCGGAAAATGCTTTAAACACCCCATCACACCATTGCTCTGCAAGCCTTGCAGATAGGACCCGGCATAGGTCACCACCGTTTGTGGATCGCTACCAAACATGCGCGACTCCAGCACTGGTGGATTGACGGTATGTACATCAACGACCGGGGCCAGATCTGCGTTGATCCCCAACTCCTGCATCCATTTCGCCGCCTGCTCTCCCTGCTGCAACGCGACCTGGGGATCGCCGCTGGCCGCCATCTGCTGGGCCGAGGGCAGGTCGCCATGAAAGGTCCGCAAGCGATTGACCAGCCCTCCCTCTTGATCGGTCGCAATCAGCAGTGGAATACGCGCATCCTGCATCGCCCGTTGCGAAAAGGCCCGCACTTTCCCGGCTTTATCATAGGGCGCTTCAAAATTGTGATTGCTTTCCTGATACATAAAGCCACCCACAAATTGTTGGGCGATCATCTCCTGCAAGCCGCTGTCCTGATAGTCCTGCCCAAGATACTCCACCAGAATAAGCTGCCCCAATTTTTGCTCCAACGACATTCCGGCAATGATCTTCTTCGCGCTTGCCACCCGTTGCCGCGCCAACGCCTCCTCAGCGCTTTCGGTTGGCTGTGGAGCAACTGCGATTTTCGTGGCCGATTGAGGAGGCGTTGCATGCGATGCCGTACCCGATCGTTGAGCGGCGCACCCCGCTATGAGCAACACCAGACAACAGAGAACATAGATGACATGGTTATACATAGATTTATTGTTTTTTTGCATTGGCAATAGAGACCTTTATAGAAAGTTACTGACGCTCCGCATGAAAGCATGAGTTTATGCGAGAGGCGGAGCAGAAATAGAACCGAAATTTCTGACGTTCGACTGAGAAAGCTTCTGCAAAGCTCTCTCTCACTATAACACGCAGATTATAGTACAGCGGGGACGATCTGGCGAACCTGGCCCGTACTCGACTGAAATGTTTCGGACTTTCATTGGAGAAAACGAATACTGCTATTGACAAAAGGCGGCAATAATCATACCATATACACTCAGCAGTCACAGAAACGCCGTTCTGTGAAAGAGCCTCATTACCTGAACGAAGAGAAACCAACGGTTGGGAGGGCATTCTTGTCCACACACAAGTCAACAATCACATTGCTCATTTCGTGTCCCGACAAACCTGGTATTGTAGCAGCTGTGTCTCGCTTTATTTTTGCCCATCAGGGCAATATCCTTGAATCGGACCAGCATTCAACCAACCAGCAAGATTGCACTTTTTTTATGCGCGTGAGCTTTGCCGAAGAAGGCTTTGCTCTTCTGCCTTCAGAGCTAGAAGCGACCTTTGCACCGATTGCTGAAGAATTCCATATGCAGTGGAGCGTAAGTTACTCCAGACAGCGGAAACGGGCAGGCATTTTTGTCTCCAAATTCGATCATTGCCTGACCGATTTACTCTGGCGCTGGCGCAGCGGTGAACTGATGATGGATATCCCGTTCATCATTAGCAATCATCCCGATCTGGAACCACTGGCGCATATGTATAATATTCCCTACTACCATTTTCCAGTTCACAAAGAAACCCGTAGTGCAGATCAGCAACACATACTAGAATTCATCTCAGGCCGCGCCGACTTCCTGATTCTGGCTCGCTATATGCAAATTCTGGAGCCGCTCCTTGTCGATGCCTATCCACACCGGATCATCAATATCCATCATAGTTTCTTACCGGCGTTCATTGGAGCCAATCCCTATCAGAAAGCATTCGCACGTGGCGTCAAAATTATCGGGGCAACCGCCCACTACGTCACGGCCAACCTGGATGAAGGTCCCATTATTGCACAAGATGTCATTCACTGTAACCATCGCGATACAGCTGAAGACTTGATGCGCAAGGGGCGTGATGTCGAACGTCGCGTACTGGCCGAGGCGGTTCGCCTCCATACTGAAGACCGCATTCTAGCATATGAAAACAAAACTATCGTTTTTTAATCTCTAGCGTATTCTCTGATTTTGCCGATACTAAAAAGTAGGGAACACGCGCCAGATGCCACATAAATCAGGCACAAACAGTCACTCAAGCGTCCGTAACGGACAGGCATCAATCGCATTTTATGCCATTGCGAGTTGAATTACATCTCAAACGTATGATACCATTAGAGATGGTTGAAAAGGTCGCCAACCTATTCGCTAAGAGGAGCCTTCCATGAACAAAATACTGCAACGTCAGTCAGCCCCCAAAAATCCTATTGCTGAGCTTACCCGCGAAGAAGCGGCTCAGTTGAATACGATTATTGACCTGCTCATTCCATCAGATGAACATTTTCCGCCACCTTCTAGCCTTGACTTGATCGATGAATTTCTGCATCACTGCTCATCGCGCGTCGAATATTCTCCTCGTATGCTCAATCTCAAACAGCTGCGCAGCATCTTCGACCAACTGAATACTGCCGCTGGAGGCTGCTTCTGCAAAGCATCCGCCGACCAACAACAGACGCTGCTCAAATCACTAGAACAGCGCGATCCCGCTCTCTTTCAAGAACTCTGGACGCTGGTCAACCATAGCTACTACACTCGTATGGCAATGCACAGTCCCACCTCTCTCCCACCATCCGCGTCGTTTGCGTAACGTTTCTTTTTTTGCTCTGAGGGACGGGACACAAGACACAGGCTCACATAGCCGTATTTCGGTCCAGCAGAACAGACATCTTTGTCCTTGACAGGAATACGATATATCGCATATAGTATCTATACCGATATATCGTATTTTACCCTGGAAACGAAAGGAGCGAACCCTTTATGCCTGACAGATTCGACAGACATTTTGCATATCAATTCGGTGGCGGCAGCTGGGAAGGCCAGACTCCTCCCTGGTTGCAGGATGATGGACCGGCTTTCGGGCCACGTTTCTTTGCAAAGCGCATCAAACGCGGCCTCTTCGGACATGGTGGACCGTTTGGTCCTGGTGGCCCCTTTGGACCAGAAGGCCCCTTTGGCCCCGGCGGCGAATCGAGGCGCTTCTTCGGGCGTGGTGACCTGAAATATGCGCTACTGGAACTTCTGCAAGAGCGCTCTATGCATGGATATGAGATGATGAAGGCGCTGGAAGAGAAGTCGGGCGGCTTCTATGTTCCCAGCGCTGGCTCCATCTACCCCACGCTTCAGATGCTGGAAGATCGCGGACTCGTCACCGTCGCGGAGGCCGAAGGGAAAAAAGTCTACAGCATCACCGATGCAGGAAGCGCCTTTCTCGCAGAGCGACAGAAAGAAGATGAGGAGTTTCCTGGTGCTGGATGGTCACGTACATTTGGCCCCGGCGGTCGCTGGAATGCACCGGAAATGCAGGCACTGCGCAGCGAAGCAATGGAGGTGGCTCGCCTCTTCTCGATTGCTGGCCGCATGTCGTTCCACAGCCCGGAACACCTTAAGCGGCTGCACACCATCATCGAGCGCACACGCAACGATCTGGCCAACATGATCTACGGCGAGGGCAACACTGGCGATCCCAACGTACCAAAAGAATAATTTCTAATGGCCTGGCAGTGAAAAGAGGTTCGTAGCCGCGCGACTTTATCGCGCTGGGGTGGCGTGATGTGTCCTTCCCCAG
>JAICIM010000313.1 GCA_025928885.1 Ktedonobacteraceae bacterium
CACACCACCGCAACAACTGCTGCTCACACGGCTACATCTGCCGCGCCTACCCATGCAGTATGTTTCGCGCCCTCGCCTGCTTGCGCTCTTGCAGCAGGGAGCGCAAGGGCATTTGACGCTGGTTTCGGCCCCGGCTGGCTCTGGCAAGACGACGCTCCTAACAGAATGGGCCACGACGGTTGATTTCCCGGTGGCCTGGGTCTCGCTCGATGCCACCGACAATGATCCAGTTCGCTTCCTTGCCTATCTTCTGGCAGCGCTGGCAAACCTCGATCAACGGATCAGCCCACCAGCAAATACGCATCAACCAGAGCAGGCGCTCACTGGTATTCTTAACGATCTCAGTCGTCTTCTTGAGCAAGAAGCGTTTGTGATCCTGGATGACTATCATCTTCTCAGCAATGAAGCCGCTCATACGTTGCTGCGCTTCTTGCTTGATCATCTCCCGGCACAACTGCATCTCATCATCGGAACACGCGTTGATCCCCCTTTCCCTCTGGCACGCTTGCGGATGCAACGTCAATTATGCGAGATACGGATTGGGGATCTGCGCTTTGCCTCAGATGAAGTAGCAGCTGTAACAACAATGATGGGGCTGACGCTCTCGCACGAGGCCATAGGGCTATTAGAGCAACACACAGAGGGATGGATCGCCGGCATCCAGCTATTGACGCTGGCCTTACGCGGACAGGCCGACGCTTCAGCATTTTTGCGCATGTTTCGTGGCACCCACCGCTTTTTTCTGGACTATCTCAGCGAAGAGGTGCTGGCCCAACAGACGCCTGAGACGCAGCGTTTTCTCCTGTACACCTCTGTCTTATCTCAAATGACAGGACCACTCTGTGATGCCGTCACCAGGCTATCAGGTGGTCAAACCCAGCTTGCCGATCTGCTGCGGGCCAATCTTTTTGTCAGTGCGCTCGACGACGCTGAAATCTGGTATCGCTACCATGCCCTCTTTGCGGAAACGTTGCGCCTGCGCCTGCAAAAGCTGGAACCAGACATCATACCGGTGCTCTATTCGCGAGCAAGCTATTGGTACGAACAACAGCTGCACATGGAAGAGGCGTGCGATTATGCCTTGCTTGCTGGCGATTTCTCGCGTGCCGCCACTCTCATCACAGAACTTCTCCCTCAAATGGTCGATCAGGGCTACTTTGAACAATTGGGACGCTGGTTGGATCAGCTCCCACCCGCCTTGATTACAGCTTCTCCGCAACTCTCTATCGCTATGCCCTGGATGTATTCCTTCAGTCAGAAATCATCGGACCACATGGGACAGGCGCTCAAACATATGGAACTACAGATGCAAAAGCAGCAGCAGGATACCGCTGACTCCTGGGTGGAACCCCAGAGCGTGCTGACGTTGCTTCAAGCGCTGACGGCGATATCGCATAACAATTTTCCGCATGCTCTTTCGCTGATCCACAAAGCGCTACAGGCATTGACGCAACGCAAAACGCCATTAAGTCAGCTTATCTTGCGCTTTCTCCACATCTCCCTGAGCGTCATGTATGGCGTGAGCGGCGATCTGCCCAGCGCCGAACAGATCCTGCTCGATCTCAGCACGCAACTGCCCACAACGCCTTTTTCCGTCATTCATCTGGCCGCCCTGTTTCTGTTAGGGGAACTCTACAAAGCCCAGGGACAGCTCCACAAAGCAGAAGCGCTCTATGACTATCCAGCTCAGACACTTGCGTCTCACACGGAGATTCCCTCGATGCCGCTACTTGTGATCAGCTACTCTCTGATGCGCAGGACCGCAATATTGTATGAATGGAACCGTCTGAAAGATGCTACAGACACGATACAGCAGGTGCTGAAACACTTTCCCCAGGTAGTCCTGGAACTCATGCCCCCTCCTGGCAGACGAATACTACTGGCATTTGAACTCTGGGCGAAGGCGCGGATCGAATGGGCGCAGGGGCGTACAGAGGCGGCCAGAGCTTTTTTTGAGATGGTACGCAACCAGCCAGAAATCTTGCAAGAGTCATCCGAGAAAGAACTGGCTCCGCTCAGCCTATCGGCTCTAGCTGCACGTCTCTGGCTGCACTGTGGGGAAACAGCAGCAGCGCTGCATTGGAAAAGAACCAGCGGCATACATTTCGATGACGCTCCTGAAACGCTTCAGCAGGGGAGCCGCGTCTTCTCCTATCTGACGCTGGCCCGCATTCTGATCGCAGAGGGGCGCGGGAACCCGACAGATGAGGCGCTCTCTCAAGCGCTGACTCTCCTGGAACATTGGCGTCACCTCGCCCAGCGCCTGAACTTTCAGAACTGGCTGATCGAAATCGAGATGCTGACCGCGCTGGCCTTGCAGGCGCAGGGCAACACCAACAGGGCGCTCAAGACGCTGGGAGCAGCTCTTGCACAAGCCGAACCGGAAGGCTATATACGCCTCTTTGCCGACGAGGACCAGTCCATGATGCATCTGCTTGCCCATATCTCTCCATATACCACCGCCTCACCGACCTATATCCAGCGGATTCAGCGTGCGTTTCCATGCACTCAGCAGGCGTTGCTCAGTGCGCCACAAGCAGAAACGGCGCAGATGCTCCCTGACCCCCTCAGCGGACGCGAACGAGAAGTACTTGCCCTGCTGGCGAGTGGCGCTTCCAACCAGCAGATCGCCGACCAACTGGTAATCAGCCTGAATACTGCGAAACGGCATGTAAAACATATCCTCGCCAAACTCGCCGTGTCGAACCGCCTGGGAGCCGTGGCTCGTGCTCGCGAACTCCATCTGCTCTAACGGACACAAAAATACTCCCCGCAATGCCTCTAAATGAGCATGACGGCTGCCGCCAGGCGCTGTACTCTATGTGTAGATCACCAATACCCACAAATACCTATTCGCTGAAGGAGTTTTTCCATGACTGATGTTACAATGAATGAACTGCTCTCGCAAACAACCAAACGAGATCCCCATACATTCTTCGCTCACCTGCGCTCAACGGAGCCGATCTTTTATGTTGAAGAGATGCATGCCTGGATGGTGACGACCTATGAAGACGCGCTCTTTGTTCTGAAAGATCCCCGTTTCACCAAAGATTATCGCAAGATTGCGCAACCCGACGAAACCTCACAGGGGATGATGGAAAGTATGCGCATGTTGCTGCAACTTGATCCACCCGACCATACCCGCCTGCGCTCGCTCGTCTCAAAAGCGTTTACCCCGCGCATGATAGAACTGTTGCGCCCACGCATCCAGGAAATAGCGTCAGAGCTGCTGGACGCGGTTGAGGAGCGGGGATCGATGGATCTGATCATCGATTTTGCTTACCCACTGCCCATCACGGTGATTTCAGAGATGCTCGGCATCCCCGCAACTGATCGCCACAAATTTCGCACCTGGACGCAGGCTATGATCAATATGCAGGAGGAGGAGGCCACCTCGCAGGAAGCGTTCTTTAGCTACATCCAGGCGCTATTGGAAGAGAAACGGGTCCATCCTGGCAATGATCTGACCACTCGCCTGGTACAGGTTGAAGAGAACGGGGAGCAACTGGATGAAATCGAACTGGTTTCGATGATCTTCCTGTTAATCGTTGCCGGTCATGAGACGACAGTCAACCTCCTGGGCAACGGGACGCTGGCGCTTTTGCAACATCCCAATCAATTGCAGTTGCTCCGGCACGATCCTACTCTCATCACCGCTGCGGTTGAGGAGCTTCTGCGCTACACCAGCCCCGTCAGCCTCTCCGACGAGCGCTGGGCCAATGAGGATATCGAACTGCATGGCAAGCAGATTCGCAAGGGTGAGATGGTCGTGGCGGCTCTCATCTCGGCAAACGCCGACCCACATCAGTTCTCCGCTGGAGACACATTCGATATTACCCGCCGTGAGAATCAGCATCTGGCCTTTGGAAAAGGCATTCATTTCTGCCTGGGAGCGCCGCTGGCACGTCTGGAAGGACAGATCGCTTTCGCTACGCTGCTCCAGCGCCTGCCCAATCTGCGCCTGGCAGGCGAGGCCGAACAGCTCACCTGGACACGCAACCCCATGCTACGTGGTCTCAGAAGCCTGCCAGTTACCTTCTAGGAACTATCCCTTTAACAGTTTTGTCTTCTCTGCCATAGGGAAATCAGGGCTTGCACATCAGGAGTTCGCAAGCCCTTCACTACATCGATGCTACTTCTTGCGAACTCTTCTGTTTCGCATCCGGCCTCTTCAGCTCAATACCAGGGAGCAGGTAGAAGGCGGCAAGTAGTGCCTCTACACCCAGGCTTAGCACCGGACTCACCCAGGCGAGAGCAAAGGCAACTGCATACATAATGGGACCAAAGAGATATTGCCGGTTGATGCGTTTCACCTGTTGCGGATCGACATGTTGATCCAATAAGTGATTGCGATAGGTCGCATAACGCCAGAGCAGATTATAGGCAATCGCTACCAGCACAAAGGCACCCCCATAAAGCAAGGTTGCATCACGGAAACTCGTCGGGTCTTTACTATATTCGCCAAGCAGAGCTGTGGGAAAGGGAACCACCGTTGCTGCAAACAAGACAAAGAGGTTTAGTACAAGTAATGTATGATCAATGCGGATAATGAGATTGAAGAGGCGATGATGATTCAGCCACATAATACCTAGTGTGGCAAAGCTGATCACAAAAGCTAGAAAGATCGGCCATTGCTCCCACATTGCGCCGAACAACCCGATTTCGGGATGCCCCTCAAGTACATGGTCGATAGCAGGTTTCAGTTCCAGCACCAACAATGTAATAGCAATAGCAAAGACGCCATCGCTAAAGGCTTCAACACGTGTCGTCTCTTTTTTTTCGTCCATCAAATATTTCTCCTGCTTTCACTGGCCTGCTTACGATATAGCCCAGGTTATTTCCATAGCTCGCACTATATAATACTTTCACCAGCTATCAAGCAGTCTACATCTTATGCTACCCGATCTTTCTGATAAACACTATGTAATGAAATTGTAATATTTACAACATCACTTTAGTATAGTATTTATGATACGATAGGGTCAAATGGTAGTATTTCTTTGCATTTGCTTTTATACTTTCTGGAGCGGGAAAAGGACTTCTGTGATAAAAGAAAGGATTGCTGCTATCATATGCAAAAAGATCTAGACATCATGTCTATCAGCAGGCGCAAGGCTCTCGCTGGTCTCCTGGCGGCAGGCACCGGGCTGGCCGTTGATTTTACCACTACCCTTTCGGCCCTTGCCCAGACGGTCCCACCTCAAAATTTAAAAGCGACCATCAAGACCTCGCAGGTCGCCTTGAAGAAGCAGCGGCTCACGAGCAAGCATGGCAAGGCGACGCTCAAATCCTATCCCCTCAAAATGAACACCCAGGCCGCGCCGCTGAGCGCCAACGACGCCCAGGTAACGTTCACCAGATACCCTGTCAGCACCACCTCTAATCCCGACCTGCTCGGTCTTGCCAAAGGAGATACCGGCTCTGATTTCTGGTTCACCGAGTCTGGAGCCAACCGGATCGGCAAGATTACGACGCAAGGAGCCATCAACGAATACCTCCTCCCGCTGCAAGGCTACGCACCCAATCGCGGGATCGCCAATGGTCCGGGCGACGCGATCTGGTTCGGCTATGACCCGCTCACCGATCAAGCTCCCCTCTTCGCTCCCTTCTACATCGGATATATCGTGAGCGGAAGTGGGAAGATCACGTTATATGAGTTACCCAACAGTCTGATCGTCTTTATCGCCATCGGCCCACTTGTACGCGGCCCCGACGATACCCTCTGGTTTGGCAATGGGACAACCACGGGCGGTACATTGGGCCGTATGACTCCTGATGGTCATCTCACCATGTATACACTCGGCAGCGTTTATGGAGGACCATACAGCATCACGCTGGGGCCTGACGATGCGCTCTGGTTTGATGTCTTTGGGAGCAATGGGAACCAGAACGGCATCGGACGCTTCACCACCTCTGGCGACTATACCTTCTATGCTGTGCCAGAGATATTAAATAGCGATGTCATCGCAGGAACAGAAGATGATGTCTGGTTTTCTCTTGGGGCAGCAAACAACAACTGCATCGGTCGCATCACCACGTCGGGCAAACTGACGCGCTACTACCTGCCGAACCATGCGATCCCCAACCAGCTAGCACGTCTGAGCGACGGCACCATCGCTTTTTCCAGCCTCAACCCAACAGCACAAATAGGTATCCTGACGCAGAAGGGAGACGTGCAACTCTTCAAAATGCCCGAAAGCTCTGTTGTCAATGACATGATCTACGCAGGATGGACCAACGAGGTCTGGTTTACTATTCCCGATGCCATTTATAAGTTCCGCGTGACCAGATGAACGGCGCTTTGTATTACGCCTTATCGTTTGTTAGCGCTGGTTTGGTACCAACTACCGTGGTCATTTGTCCCACGGCAGCAAAGTCATTGCGCAACATATCGCTCAAGGCACGCTGCTGAAGCGGGTCGAAGTCGTCGTTCTCTATCAGTCCCAGGTTCACAAACAGAGGTTTTACCTGTGAGCTAATGACTTCGACGTTGTGATATTGATCGGCCCAGGAAGCGGTGCCAGAGGAAAACTCAATGGGGTGCGTCAAAAGGCGCACGTCTTGATAGCCCAGGCGTCGCAAGAACTGCGGCAGTACATGCACAATCCCGAAGGAGCGTCCATCAGGAGAAAAACCGTAGCCGGTCTTCCAGAGGGCCTGCGTAATGAGGAGTTCGAGCAACTGGTTGACCGCCGCGCTGCTGGTAGCGGCAAATTGTGCTGGCTCGGTGAGGCGCAGCAGGCCACCGGGCCGCAAAATGCGTGTGCATTCAGAGAGAAACACAGGCCAGCTCTCTCGCTTGAGAACCGCAAAGAGCAAGCGAGCGTTGACCAGATCGAAGGAGGCAGCAGGAAAATCGAGGGGATCGGTAATATCCATCACCCCAAACGAGGCGTTCGGAAGCTCTTGCGTCTGCGCTCGTACGTTGGCATAATCTACCATTGCCCGGCTGATATCCACCCCTTCCACTTCGGCATCTGGCAAAGCAAACGCAACATCAAGCCCCCACCCACCAGGGCCACAACCCAGATCGAGGATATTTTTCAGGGAAACCTGGTCTGCGACTCCTGCCAGTGGGCCACCCATCGCTTGAGAGAGCATCCGATCCTGATTGATCAACCGCGCCAGTTCCGCCGGACTATAAGGATCAAGAATATAGGTCTGATGAGGGGTTGCTTCCATACGTCCTTCCTCTCCTCTTCTAAACTGATATTACCAGAAAAATACTTTTAAAAGTATAGCAGGAATATTTATGTTTTGTCTACTCGCACCTATTTCCATTACAGTGAATAATTCATTTTCAGAGCAGAACATTCTGTGATGATGTGCCAGCAGCACAGGCTTCATTGTATGTTACAATTCTTCAGAGTCGCAGTCGTAATACATAGAAGCTCACAGATAATGTATCTTGAAAGGGTCTTATATGTTTCTACTCCTTATGCTTGGTTCTGGCTTGTTCTGGACTGCGACCTATATCCTGATTATCCGCCGTAGCATTCTTGATCGAACATATGGCATGCCACTGGCGGCCCTGTGCGCCAATATTTCCTGGGAATTCATTTTCTCGTTCATTTTGCCTTCCGCCAGCATCCAACGGATTGTTAACATCATCTAGTTTACACTGGATGCCGTTATTCTGGCATGCTTTCTCCGCTATGGACGGGCCGAATTTGCAAATTTATCAAAAAGGATCTTCTATACCATTTTTGGCCTGACGCTGGTGACGAGTTTTGGAGCTGTCTTGCTTGTGACCCTCGAATTTCACGATAGCGGCACCTATTCAGCCTTTGGTCAAAACCTTATCAAGCAACGAAAAGCAGGCATATTGATGCATCAACAACGCCAGATAATCAGGTTAAACTCTCTCTCTGATGCTCCAACATCCGGGAAGGATGCCATTTCACCTGATTTATGATACTATTAAGAACGGAACGATAGGTTGGGTGGTGTACATGCCTCAGTTCCCGGCATAGGCAAGCTCTCATCAAAAGAGAGAAATAGGTAGAAGCACCTATTTTTAGTGTTTCTTTTGATAAGAAGTCCGCACTGCCCACTGCACGGTTAAGGGTCTTTAGAGAACGACGATGGAAAGGTTGTGGATAAAGGAGATCCTATGAAATACCCTGATTCCCAAAAGCGCCTGCTTTCTCTTGCACGCTCTTCTCAACGCGAGAACAGATGGGTAGTAGCAGTTATGCTCCTCTCTCTGCTGGTGAGCTTCGTCTGG
>JAICIM010000671.1 GCA_025928885.1 Ktedonobacteraceae bacterium
AAAAGAAAATACCCACCAGTTGGCAGGCTTTGAGGGAGTCTACCCAGTTCGGCGGCTAAGCGGTCGAGCGTGCCGAAGTATTGCAACTGAATAGGGGTGATGTTGGTAATTACGCCGATCTGAGGGGAGACGATGCGGCACAGCTCGGCAATTTCGCCGGGATGATCGCAGCCCAGTTCCAGCACCGCATATTCGTGATGTGGCTCAAGACGGCCAAGCGAAAGGGGGATACCCAGCAGATCATTATAATTCAGCCAGCTTCTAAAGGTGGAGAAGCTATGCGAGAGAACGGTGGCAATGGCCTCTTTGGTGCTGGTTTTGCCCACGCTGCCGGTAACGGCGATCACCTTAGGATGCCAGATCTGTAAAATGGCCTGTGCGTATTGCTGAAGGGCGAGGCGTGTATCTTCTACCACGACAGTTGCGACCTGCGCTATTGTTGCGAGGAGTTCGTCTGGAAAGGCGTTGAGGACGCGTGCCTCCACAAGCAGTCCGGTTGCGCCACGGCGAAGTGCATCAAGAATATAGTTATGGCCATCATCGCGCTCTCCGCGCACCGCGACAAACATCTCGCCAGGCAGCAGTTGTCGTGTGTCATGGTTGAAGGCGTCAAAGCGGGTCTGTTTGCCCTGGTAGCGTAGCTCTCCGTGGGTTGCGGTCAGCAAATGTTCAAGATAGATCAAGCTCGTTCATCTCCCCAATGTCTATTAGTATGGAATGATGGTGATTGTTTGCACACTTCAATATTACTCTTCATGAGTAACGATATCTTTGTTGTTGTGTGCTTGTCAATGTGTATAGATCAAGCAAGCATATATTGCATGCCTCCAACGTGTCTGATCATCCCTTTCAGTTCCATCACTACAAGCGTTGAGCTGACCTCGTTGGCGGAGAGAGCTGATTCGCGGATTAGCTCGTCAATATGGCGTGCCTCGTGGCTGAGCAGACCCAGCAGCGTACGCTCTTCGGGGGTGTCGGGCTGGACGGCCTGGACTTCGCTTTGCTGGGGGATCATATGGAGATTCAGGCTAGCCAGAATGTCATTGACGTTGGTAACTGGATGCGCTCCATCCTGGATCAGCTTATTGACTCCAGCGCCACCAGGGGAGAAGATTCCACCGGGGATAGCAAACACCTCGCGCCCCTGATTGAGAGCGGCTCCGGCGGAGATGAGTGCGCCACTTTTTTCTGGCGCTTCCGTCACCAGGAGGCCGAGCGAGAGTCCAGAGATAATATGGTTGCGAGCCGGGAAGTTGCCCGCTTCTGGCCGCACGCCGAGCGGATAGGCGCTGATCAGCGCTCCCTGCCCGGATTCAACGATACGACGAGCGAGAGCATAGTTGCCGGGAGGATAGACCTGATCCAGCCCGCTTGCCAGCACCGCCAGCGTGCGCCCTCCCACATCCAACGCCGTTGTATGTGCGATAGTATCAACCCCCTGAGCCAGTCCGCTGACAATCGTGACGTTTCCTTTGGCTAGCTCAGCGGCGAAATGTTCCGTGACCTGTCGGCCATAAGTGCTCATCTTGCGCGTACCCACAATGCCCAGGCTGTAGCGCCGATCATCGTCCGTGAGCGAACCGCAGACATAGAGGACGGGTGGTGGATAATCGATCTTTCTCAACAGCGGCGGGTAGGTGGCATCTTTCCAGGTAATGATCCGCACGCGCAGATGTTCCAGGCGCTCCAGTTCGTACGCGGGGTTCATCGAGGCACGCTGCTTGATAAACTTTTCGGCGATGCGCGACTCGATCCCGGCAGCAAGCAGCGCCTTGTGGTCGGCTTTCCAGGCGGCGGCAACATCGTCGTGAAAAAAGTTGAGCAAGAGCTGAAAGCGCACCGGACCGATACCGAGTACGCGGCTGAAGGCGATCCAGTACTGGAGTTCGTCTAAAGTGAGTGCGTCGGATGGATAGTAGCGGGCAGTTCCCTCATGCACTACCATCATCCTCTTCTTACGTTTGCCCATTGAGTTACTCCTGTGGCACCTGCCAGTCAGGTTGCCGGTTACTATAGCGTTGTTCTGAGCGCTGCCACGTGTTTCCAGGTGGCGGTGGGGTTCTGCCCGGTTCGCCGCTGGTCTGCTGTTGAGATGGGGGAGGATATGACGGGCGACGATAGTCGGGACCAGTATAGGGCGTTTGCAGAGATGCATAATAGGACGAAGGCGAATAATGAATGACCTGCTGTGCCTGTCGTGCCTGAGCCGCTTTTGCCCGACTGCGGCGCTGGTAGACCACGAGGCTGCCGATGCCCAGCGACGGCAGGATGATCAGGAGGAGTCCCAGGCCGAGCAGCAGTGGGGTGTTGGGATCAGCTTGCAGCAATGGTTGAGGTTGTTGGACCGAGAGGGGCGTTGGTTTGGCTGCGGCCTCATTAAGTGTGGCGGGCTGATCGAGCGCAAGGTGCCACTGATTTTCCAGATGGGCCTGATCGACGCCCAGCGCCTTAGCAAGATCCTGATTAAAGTTGCTCTTCGGCGTATTAATATTCTGGACCAGCGCCGCCATCTTCTGTTTACCAAAGGTTTTGTACATATAATCAACGAGGTTCCAGCTCTGCGCGTAGGCAAGGTAGGCTTTATTGGCATCTGCTGGGAACTGGAAGGTCAGATCGTTCAGGGGCAACAGGCTATGGCTCTTGAGGGCCTGTTTCAGGCTCAGGGTCATCATTGGTTCATGATAGACCTGATTGTAGACCGCCAGCCCTTCATCAAACCAGATCGGAGCATAGATGCCCTGCTCCGTCAACTGGTGGAAGACCAGATGGGTCATTTCGTGCGGCATATCGCGATTGATCGTGTCGCTATTCAGGCTTTCCACGACCAGCGATGCCTGGCTTAATGACGGGAACGCGATGCCGCCAACCCACTCGCGTGTATCGGGTGGCAGCGAACTATGAAAATCGTTGGTGTTCTGGTAAATCCACAGATCGATTGGATGTCGCAGCTTGCCGCCAAGATTTACGCTGATAGAGGCAAGATCTTTGCTGGCTTCCTGGAGCATATCCTGTCCAAAGGTGTCGGACTGATTATACCAGTGCAGCTGGAGCTTATTCTGAGAGAGCTGTTGCCAGTTGAAACGCGTATCAATCAGTGAGAACGTCTGCCGGGTGCCGACATGCGTATTGCCGATCTGATCGCGGAACACCCAGTAATAGGTAATAGGGGTACCGACCGGCTCGAACTGGTCTCCCGTCATATCCTTGTTCCAGTGGAGCGTCATGGACGTTGCGGGAGCATTCACCGTCACTGCCTGCTGTTGTTGATTGCCATCTGCGACGATCAGCACGATATTGGCCTGCACGATAGGGCTGTTGCTATCATTGGCGCTGACCTGAAAGTCAATGCTTTTGGGGAAGGTAATCGTGCTGGTTTGAGTAGTGATGGTAATGGGATCGCTGGCAGCCTGAGCTGGAGGAGAGAATGCGAAGGATGCGAGGAGGGAAATGACGCATAGACTGAAACAGACAAGCAAGATACGACAACCACGACTGCACCGGGACACCATAAGAAGCGTTTCCTCCCTGCTAAGATTGACGGCAAGATGATGCACGTCTACTCAGATGTATTAGCGATGTTACATGCTCGTATCTATCGGGCATCCTACTTATATTACTATGCTTTACGGGTTTTTGCACGAGTTTAGCCGGAACTCCCATG
>JAICIM010000487.1 GCA_025928885.1 Ktedonobacteraceae bacterium
CCGCTTACCTGCCACTTGATCCCCACCATCCAGCAATACGGCTCCAGCGCATGATCGAACATAGCCGCTGTAGCCTCATTCTGGCTGCAACACCGTTTGCGCCAACGCTCACCGATGCACTCGCAACCATGCCTGTAGAGCTGCGCCCGGACCTGCTCTATTATGAAGAGGTTGAGCAGGCATTCCAGCCCGGCCACGACAAGGAGAATCTCCTCACGACGAATACGCCCCAATCCCTGGCCTACGTTATCTACACGTCAGGCTCAACCGGCATGCCGAAGGGGACCATGATCGAGCAGCGCGGTATGCTCAATCACCTCTACGCGAAAATCGAGGCACTGGCTTTGACGGAGCAGGACATCATCGCCCAAACGGCCTCTCAATGCTTCGACATCTCCGTCTGGCAATTCCTGGCTGCGCTGCTCGTTGGCGGACAGGTACACATCTACCCCGACGAGGTTGCCCACAATCCGACCAGTCTGCTCATGCAGGTCGAACAGCACGACATTTCGCTTCTGGAAACCGTGCCGTCCCTGCTCCGAGCCATGCTGGATGCTGATGAGATGGCAACAAATAAGCCGAATCTGGCCGCATTGCGCTGGCTGGTGCCAACCGGAGAGGCGCTGCCGGTCGATCTGTGCCGCCGCTGGCTGAACATCTACCCTCACGTCCCCCTGCTCAATGCCTATGGTCCGACCGAATGCTCCGACGACGTGACCCATTATCCCATCTACGAAGCGCCCGAGGAGATGCACAGTTCCATACCGATAGGCCGTGCGATTCCCAATATGCGCCTCTACGTGCTGGATCGCCACCTACAACCGCTGCCAATTGGCGTGAGCGGCGAACTGTACGTCGGTGGCATCGGCGTTGGGCGCGGCTATCTCGGCGACGAGACGCGCACCCGAGAGGCGTTCATCCCTGATCCCTTCTCGTCAGAGGCCGGGGCGCGGCTCCGGCTCCAGCTTTATAAAACGGGCGATCTGGCACGCTATCTGCCAGATGGCAACATTGAGTTCCTGGGTCGGCTCGACTTCCAGGTCAAGCTGCGCGGCTTCCGCATCGAACTGGGCGAGATCGAGGCCGTTCTGAGCCAGCATCCAGCGGTCAGCCACGCCGTCGTCATGGCGCGAGAAGATACCCCTGGCGAGAAGCGGTTGGTTGCTTATGTAGAGCTACAAAAAGAGCAGAACACGACCGTTGCCGAACTCAAAAACCACGTGGCGGCACAGGTGCCAGCCTATATGGTCCCATCAGCGCTCCTTCTGCTAGAAACGCTGCCCTTAACCCCTAACGGCAAGATCAATCGCCGGGCGCTCCCCGCACCGGAACTGGGCAGCAGCACCAGCTCTGAAAGCTATGTCGCCCCACGTCAGCCGGTCGAGCAACAACTGGTCCAGATCTGGGAAGAACTCTTGACAGCACGCCCCATCGGGATCAGAGATGACTTCTTTGAGCTTGGCGGCGACTCGCTGCTGGCAGTGCGGCTGTTCGACCGCATCGCCCAGGCGTATGGCAAGAAGCTCCCGCTCTCAACTCTGTTCACTGGAGCGACGATTGAGCATCTAACCCAGGCCATCATGCAGGAGAAAAAGATCGATGGCCGCGTCCCGCTGGTCATTGTACAGGAGGGAGGATCACAACCGCCATTTTTCTACCTGCATGGCGAATGGAAGGGCGGCGGCCTCTATAGCCGCGAACTGGCCCGCCGCCAGGGTCCAGAACAACCATTCTACCTGCTTGAGCCGTACAAGTTTGATGGCCTGACCACGCTCCCAACCTTTGAGGAGATGGCGGCAGCCCATCTTGAAGTCATGCGCCAGATCCAACCCGAAGGCCCGTACTTCTTCAGCGGCTACTGTAACGGTGCGCTCCTGGCCTATGAGATGGCCCGTCAGATGCATGCTCAAGGGCTGGAAGTTGGCCTGGTGCTACTGATGGACCCGGACTTCCCGGCACGTCACGGCGCGATTCGTAAAGCCATCAGCAACATTTGCAACCTGCTCCATATCGGGCCGGAAAAGCAATTCGAGGGCTTTCTCTGCATCCAACACATCTATCGCTACCTGCGCTTCGCGCATTACAGGCGTACGACCGATGCCGCTCTGCTGCAAAATAGCGAGAGTGGCACATCTCGCAGCAACAAGTCTTTCGCCTTCAAGCTCAAAGCCTTGCTGCCGCGAGTTGAGGTTCTGCGCCGCGACTGGTCAAACATCTACGACTGGCTGGTCTCAAACTACATGCCCGACATGTATCCAGGTAAGCTCACCTTCTTCTGGACCAGCGAAGAACCCAAACGGTCCGAGGGCTGGCAGAAAGTGATGGAGGCGAAAAAGGGTGAGGTCGAGATTTACATGAATCCGGGCAACCATATCAGCGGTCGCACCGAATACCTCCCGGTGCTGGCCGAGCGCCTGCGCCACTGCCTCACGAAAGCACAGGAGGCCGTGAAGCGTTAGATAACAAACCCCGCGTAGCGATAATTTCTACGCGGGGTCTTCTTATGCTCAAGAAACCATCAGGCGAGGCGACAAGTTCCCTTAATCTTGATAAGGTCCGATATCTATCTTGCCCTGTGGTCGCGCTTTGCCGTCAATATCGGTCGAGGGCGCACCCACATTGGTTCCAGCCCCAAGCGCGGGACTCTTGGCCTGCAAATGATAATCGCCGCTGCCATCCGCTTTAAAATTGACAAACAACACATCTTTTGTGATAGTACCTACATCTTTACTACCGACCGACGAAGGCCAGTCATAAGTCTCATCACCAAAGGCGGCATCCCCGTTGCCATAAACGATATTGTTCAAAAACTGATCGTTCGAGCCAACGCCCTTGCGCTCGCGAATGCCCAGCAGTGCATTATTGATGCTGATATTATTGGAGACAATAAAATCATTGCCTTTATCGCCGCCATTGTCGCTCTTATTCGTCCCAATGCTGATACCATGCTCTTTATTGTTGAAAACGAGGTTATTAGAAACCACCGTGCCATCTGCCGCGTGCCAGAGATTGATACCAACACCGGCATTATCATAGGCAATATTATTGACGATATGGCCGCCCTCATTGGAATGATAGATAGCATGCACGTATTCACACAATTTGGGGTAGGTATCACCAATATTGAAGACGACATTGCCGATAATATCGTTATCATGGGCTTTATAATTGCCATCTGTAACACCCGAGCCGCCGATATTATCGCAGACACCAGGAATATTATGAATGCGGTTGCCAATCGTGCGGGTATACGACCCCATATTGACGATGCCGTCGCGGCTATCGTCGCTGCTGATATCAAATCCGACAATATCAATATAGTCGGCTTTGGTCATCCAGGGGTCGTCGCTATTGGTCGTATGAATCTTCGCCTCCCACTTCTTATCGGAGACAAAGACAATACGAGCATTCGCCGTGCCATCCGTTTTTATCGTAACCGCTTCATTGTAGGTGCCGGGCAACACATGCACCGTCGTTCCTGGCTTAGACTCATCTGCTGCTTTCTGGATCGTGGCGAAAGGATGGGCCGCTGAGCCATCATTGTTATCGTTGCCCGAAGGGGAGACGTAGAGCGCCTTACCTCCTGGGGTTGGCGTTATCGAGATCGGCGTGCTGGTACCGCCTCCGGTGACAGGCGGCTTACTTTCTGGCGGCTTTTGCAGCATCGATACGATCAGTGGGACCGCAATGGCGAGGACGACCAGCACAATACCTGTAGCTACTATATAATACATTCTTCTTGATCTGCGCATCTATCTTCTCTTTTCAATTTGCTTTTTCTCAAGAGGGAGAGAGAGTTCGATTCTTCGCTATCTGTGTTTATTGTAGGTGAAATTTCTCTTGAAATGTTAAAAAAAAGCTCAAGGGATTTGTAAAGTCTCAAGACTATGATCAATTTTACAATAAAATCATAAAAAAACCAGGGAATATTTCACAGATCGTAATTGCTAGATTTATCGGAAGTGATGCGTCACCTGCTTGGCACACTCTTCCCGTTAAATCTAGCAATTACGACAGTTGAGAGCATTCTCTGGATTGAATTATTCAAAATCAAAAATCACTATCTCTAACAGATGCGCGGTAAGGGATCGCCGACCAGCATATCCAGCACGCGCATCCCGCCAATCTCTGTGCGCAGCAGGACCATACCAGCGGGAGCGGCCTGCACAGTACCAATCAGCGCCGCCTCGCGCCCTAACGGATGGTTGCGCAGCACATTCAGAGCCGTTTCGGCCCGATCAGGTGACACGATCGCCAGCAATTTGCCCTCGTTGGCGATGGTCAGTGGGTCCAGGCCCAGAATCTCGCAGGCTCCACGCACCCCGGCATGCACCGGCACTGCGTGCTCATCCAGCGCAATCGCAACCTCTGACCCCAGCGCCATCTCGTTTAAGGCCGTCGCCACACCACCGCGCGTGGGATCTTTGAGACAATGCACCCCTTCACCAACCGCGTCGAGCAGCGCCGCCGTCATTGTATGCAACGGAGCAGTGTCGCTCTCGACATCCGTTTCAATCTCCAGGCTCTCGCGGGCCAGCATAATCGCAATGCCATGATCGCCAATGGGGCCACTCAGCAATACCCTGTCGCCCGGCTGAAGCTGCGTCTGTCCCAACCGCCAGGAACCACGGACGCGACCCACCCCGGCAGTATTGATGAACACCCCATCGGCCTTGCCGCGCTGCACAACTTTCGTATCACCAGTCACAATCGCCACACTCGCCTCTCGCGCCGCCTCCGCCATCGAGGCAACGATCTTCCTTAATTCAGCTATAGGAAATCCTTCTTCAAGTAAAAAACCTGCGGAGAGATAAAGCGGCTCCGCACCGGCCATCGCCAGATCGTTGATCGTCCCATGTACCGCTAGCTTGCCGATATCACCCCCTGGAAAGAAGAGCGGGCTGACAACATACGTATCGGTCGTAAACGCTACCTGTTGCTCATCGACATGAAACGTGGCGGCATCGTCCATTGCGTCGAGCAGCGGATTCGAGAAGGCGGGGGCAAAGACACCTTCGATCAGGTTGTGCGTGGCCTTGCCGCCGCTACCATGACTGAGCGTGACCTTCTCGTCGCGCAGGTAGAATTTATGGCGACGCGCCTGTCTGGTACGTTCGATCTTTTGTAGCACGTCATCAACAATATCTACATTCCGTGTGTCCATGCCGACCTCCTATTAGCGATTCGACGCAATTTCTGGCCCGATATGCAGGCGCGTACGTTCGGATGCCATCGAAAAACGACCATAATTGAAGTAGGCGGCACAGGCTCCTTCAGGAGACACCATACAGGTGCCGATCGGCGTTTCAGGCGTGCAGGCCGTGCCAAAGACCTTACACTCCCAGGGCTTGATCACCCCTTTCAACACCTCTCCGCACTGACACGATTTTGGATCAGCCACCCGCAACCCCGGCACCTCGTAGCGCAGCTCC
>JAICIM010000074.1 GCA_025928885.1 Ktedonobacteraceae bacterium
CCACCCCCCCCCGCGGCTACGAACCTCATTCTTCATTATTAGCGCGGCCCATTCCGCCACAGGTAGAGGGAGTATACGGCATGGGCCACTCCCTCCGGCAACCACTTGAGCACAGGAATAATCTGTCTGAGGACAGAGAGATGATCATAGGTTCCGCGCTGCCGGGCAATCAGACCATCATGCAGCGTGAAGCGGCTCTCGCCCTCCACCTGAAAGGGCCGGCCACCCAGAAAACGCGGCCCAGCTCCGCTCGCCGTCCATGTCACCACAATCTCTCCATTTGCCTGAACCTGCTGCTCATAGGGCGTATAAGCGATGGAGGGCGTGCTGCGAAAACGCCATGTAAACCACTGCTCGATCTCGCCACAGCCAGCACGTGGACGATCCATGCCCGAATCAAACAGCTCAGCATCGTCTTTATAGAGACGCACGATTGCTTTCACCTCATGAGCATTAAACGCCTCGATCCACTGGCGGACAGTTGTATCGTGTTCACTGTTTGGTTGCTTATCCGTTTTCATCAGGAGCATTCCTTGATTGAGAAGTTTCGATTGCATGCAAAATTGTTGAGCAGGTCATATCTTTCCTGCAACCTTTGCAATATTATATACTAAAGAGAAGGTAGCAGTTAGGCTGTATAGTTTACCCATCTCTCCAATGTTCTCTATTCTTGAGATTATCGATCGATATCGATAAAGAGCCGCACCTGACCTTTCGCAACATACAGCCCTCATGACGGGAGGCCACGATTGACTGCATATAACAATCCCTGGATCGACGACTCCACCTTTCATAGCGACGTTCACCATCTTGAAACGCTGTGGCAACGCGTCCCTATTGGATCGATCGATCTGCCCATCATCGATCTTGGCAGGGGTGAACCGCTGGTTTTTGTGCCTATTCTTGAACACCTTGAGTTTGTCTATGCTCGCCAGATCCAGGCACTCAAGGAGTCGCGACGCGTCATTCTCTATCGTCGTCAGGAGACGCACACGCAACCAATGGGATTGCAAGAGCGAGCCGAGGAATTACGCCAGGTGCTTGATAGTTTACAATTGGAGCAGGTTGATCTCCTGGGACATGGCGACGCCGCAATGGTGCTGTTCGAGTTCGCGCTCCGTTACCCACAGCGCTGCCGCTCCCTCACCATCATCGCCCAGGCCGCCGACTATCAAATTGCCCCTCATCCGTTTATCTGGCTGCTCCACGAACTGCTGCTTCGCCTTCCTGTTGAATATATCCTTCCCGCAGCTTTTTTACGTCGTACCGTGGTCAACTATATCACGGCCTGCAATCCAGACAACACCGCCGCACCAGCTTTGCCCCGCTCTCTCATCAGCGAGCAATTTAGCAAGATCGCCGAATGGCCTCTCGTGTATAAGCGCTCCGTCCTGCCGATCATTCACTCGTTCGACATCCGCCAGCGCGTTAGCGAACTGACGATGCCCATACTGTTGATTAATCGTGCTGACGATGTATTATCACCAGAAGCGAAAATGTCCTGGCTGGCAAAACACCTTCCTGCCTGTGTAGGCTATCATATCGTTGCCGGTAGAGAGCGCTTCTTTATGTATTCACAGGCCGAACAGGTTACGCCGCTCATAGAAGCATTTTTACATACATTGCATACTCAACAGGATACAGTGTAACAAACAGCGATACAGGAGAGCTAGATGCGTGGAGTGCAGCCTCGCCCACAACGCCGGGTGGTTATTACGGGATTGGGTGTTGTTACCCCCAATGGCGTTGGCAAAGAGATGTTCTGGCATGCTTGCATAAACGGTGTTTCTGGTATTCAAAAGATCACCCGCTTTGATGCACAGAATCTGCCAGCACAGATCGCTGGAGAAGTTGCTCACTTTGAGCCTGAGCACTGGGGATTAACGCCAGATGAAATACACCACATGGATAGAGGCATTCAATTTGGCCTTGCCGCCGCTCAGCAGGCATGGCAGGATGCCGGTCTGGAAGATCTTACCGAGGCCGAACGTGGCAGCACAGGTATTTATATGGGTACGGCTATGCATTATGGTGCTGAGGGGGAAAAACTGTGGGTAAAGCTGACCGATGCCGGAAGCCACGCCCCTTTCCTTGATGATACCGAAGAGGTCGTCAACAGCCTCTTCATGACCCATGCCTCCGCTGCCAGTATCGCTGCCCACCATCGCTTACATGGCCCCTGCATGGTCATTGCAACAGGCTGTTCGGCAGGAACCGATGCCATAGGAGAAGCGTTCTGGCAAGTCCAGGAGGGACGCACCGACTGTATGCTGGCGGGAGGGACCGATTCGGCTATCAGTCCTATCGGACTGGATGTTTTTTGCGTCATCGGCGCTCTCAGCACAGCCTACAACGAGCGCCCAGAGCAAGCATCGCGCCCCTACGACCACAAACGCGACGGCTTTGTCATGGCCGAAGGGGCGGGCCTGGTCGTACTGGAAGAGTACACGCACGCGCTGGCACGGGGAGCGCACATCTATGCTGAAATCATCGCCTTTGCCTCAAACAGCAATGCCTACCATATGACTGCGCTCCCTCCACAAGGCGAACCACTACAGGTTTTATTACGGCAGGCATTAGACGAGGCCAACCTCGACCACACCGATGTGGGTTACATCAACTCACATGGCAGTTCCACGCCACTCAACGAGATAGCGGAAACCTCAGCCTATAAAGCTGTTTTTGGCGATTGGGCCTATCGCATTCCCATCAGCGCCACTAAATCGATGATCGGCCATACACAGGGAGCTGCCAGCGCAATTGAGGCGGTCGTCACGGCCCTGGTGCTGGATCAGCAGATAATCCCACCGACCTTGAACCAGGAACATCCTGACCCTGGCTGCGACCTTGATTATGTTCCCAATGTCGCTCGCCCTGCCAATGTTCATGTCGCGTTGAGCCACTCCAGCGGTTTTGGGGGAGTCAATAGTATACTGGTGCTGGCACAGCCAGATTGGATAGATACCCATGAGAGATAGCAAGCAGCGAGTTGTCATCACTGGCCTGGGTATCGTCGCTGCCAATGGTATCGGCAAAGAGGCATTCTGGCAGACAATCAGTCGTGGTACTCCGGCCATTACGCCCTTACGCTCACCACACAACACCTCCTCGTGGGTTACAGGCGCGGTCAACGATTTTATCGCCGAAGAACATATCGACCGGAAAACGATGAATCGCAGCGATCGGATGACCCATTTTGCGCTGGCGGCTATTCAAGAAGCCATGTTTGATGCCCGTATTGATATGACTCAAGAGCAACCACAGCGAGTTGGGGCCGTCATTGCGAATACGTTGGGGGGTATTAACTATGTAATCAGGCAGCTTCAAACGCTCTACACGCGTGGGCCACGTTTCGTCAGTGCCTACACCGCTATTGCCTGGCTTAATGTCACCAATGTTGGTCAGGCTGCCATTCGTTATGGTTTTCAAGGCTATTGTAAAACCCCAGTGAACGATACAGCGGGGGGACTCAACGCGCTGGGCATGGCGTATCAGGCGATTCAACGGGGTGTGGCCGATGTCATTATCACAGGTGGCTGTGAAGCCTTTCTGCAACCGCTGATCCTTCAGGTTATGGCGCGTCAAGGTATCTGCATGCTCACTGATGATCCTCACGCCTACCGGCCCTTTGATCGACGAGCGGCGGGCTTAATTTTGGCTGAAGGGGCCGGCATCTGCATCCTCGAATCCTATGAGCATGCTAAAAGACGTGGTGCAACCATATACGGCGAAATTACGGGGTATGGTCAGGCTCACGAGGCAAACGGTCTGTCAGCTCCATCTTCCAGCGGCACCTATTATGCTCATGCGATCGAGATGGTACTGGCTGAAGCGCAAACCCAACCGGAAGATATCGCCTACTTCAGCCTCGATGGACGCGCCCTCCCCTCCTCCGATCAAGGAGAGGCGCGGGCTATGCATCAGGTTTTTGGCGCACAGCTCTGCGAGATCCCGTTGAGCGTGCCACGCACCATGATCGGGCATAGCTATGCAGCTGCCGGTGCTATCGACGCAATCACGGCGCTGCTGGCCCTCAAGCACGGCATTGTTCCTCCTACGCTCAATTGTGAAGAGCAAGACCCGACCTACGCATTGCCTCGTCTCTCTCAACAGGCTCAACCGTTTGCGCTCCACGAACCTGATACGGTGCTGCTTGGTGGGCGCGGCATAGGCGGCACCAGTGTGGTGCTGGCGCTCAAGAAGGGGCCGCACGATGGATAACACGACCAGCGATAGGTTCACACCAGTGGTGATCGTTGGGGCCGGTCCCACTGGACTGACCGCCGCAAATCTGCTGGGACAGGCTGGCATTCCAACGTTGCTGCTGGAACAACAGGCGCATCTGAGCGAATATCCGAAAGCGATTGCTATTGATGATGAAGGGCTGCGGATCTGTCAGGCAATGGGGCTGCTTGACGAGATCGGCGCCCATATTTTGCCCGCTGTTGATGCCTGCTATATTTCTCATGGCCGCTACTTCGCCAGGGTCTCCCCCACCAGCTATCGCAACGGCCATCCCCTGATTTCAACCTTCCACCAACCAACATTTGAAGGCATCTTGCTACAAGGTGTCCAGCGTTTCGCCTGCGTTAACGTCCTCTTTCAACATACACTTAAGAGCGTGGCACAGGACGAACAAGCCGTCTCTCTCACCGTCCTCACACCCACGGGAACGCTTCGCCATATCACATGCGCCTATCTGCTGGCCTGCGACGGTGGGAAGAGCGATATTCGACACGCACTCAATATCCCCTTACAACCTCCGCTGGCCCGCTTCTTGCCATTGCGCCGGACCAGGAAGAGCGCATCCCGTTCAGAGCGCTGGGTGGTGATTGATTGCCTTGAGCATCATGAGCTTCAGGAAAAACAGATTATCTTCTTCTGCAACCCCTCGCGTCCGGCTGTGACGCTGCCAGCTCCCAACGGCGGCAGGCGCTGGGAATTTATGCTGCTGCCAGGGGATCGCGAAGAGGATCTGCTCCAGCCCGCAACTATCGCCGCCTTGATCCAGCAAACCAGGGCAACGCAGCCCGATGCTCCGACAACGACAACACCCCAGATTATCCGCCGGGCCATTTATGCGTTCCATGCAGCCATTGCAACGCGTTTCTCACAGGGTCGCATCTTTCTGCTGGGAGACGCCGCCCACCTGATGCCACCCTTCGGCGGCCAGGGCATGAATAGCGGACTGCGCGATGCTCACAATCTTTGCTGGAAACTGGCGATGGTGGTGCAGGAACAGGCCGAACCCCAACTGTTAGAGACCTATCATCAGGAACGCCACCCACACGCCGAACAGATGGTCCTCTTCTCCTCAATCCTGGGCCTGCTGATTATGCCGACTCAACGCCCACTAGCACTTTTGCGCGACCTCTTCTTTCGCGGCATTGTACAGCGCATCGCCCCTCTCCGTGAAGCGGTCGAGACCATGCGCGTCAAACCACAACCGGGATACACACAGGGCTTCCTGCTGACGCGAAAAAACGATCGCTATCGAGGTCTCCTGCTCCCACAACCAACCATCACGCACAATGGCGAGCAGACATTGCTCGATGAAGTACTTGGCAACTCATTTGCATTGATACGACTATATGCAACACCAGTGGAACAGGACAAGCATCCATTAGATGAGGAGGGGCAAGCGCTGGGGGTACACTGTATCGATATCGAGGCAAAGAGCATGCAGCCATTTTTTCAAAAGCAGCTACCGCCCTATCTCCTGGTCAGGCCCGATAAATATATCATGGGAGCATTCACTGAGGCAGAGATGGAGAGGGTGATAGGCGAGATGCGGGCGCTTTTATGTGGATGTGTTGCCAGATAGCGACAAATCCTTGCGGTTATCGCTATCTGGCAACACATCTATGCGTTACGCAACCTATTGCTGCGCAGACGCTCACCCGTGCCGGACGGTTGCTGCTGCGCTGGCAGTTGATAGTTCGGACTGCTCTTGATAGGCTGGCTGCCGCTGTTATAGCGCGTATCGCGTTGAGAGATGGGACCAGATGGAATATTCCCCCGGCTATGCAGCGGACCACTCCTGTGAGCCTCCACAAGATGTGACTGTTGCTGATCCTCGCGCAATTTGAAGACCTCAACGGAGGCTCGCAAGCGTTCGACCAGTTGTGCCAGTCCCCACATATTTTGTGAGACCGAACGCGTGCTATCGCTGCTCTCCAGCGTCGTTTTCGACAGGCTATGCATCGTCTGCACAACTGAGCTGGAATAGTGCAACTGCTGGCTCGTCATCTTATTGATGCTCTCGATCTCGCCCGCCTGCCGCTCGACCGCATCGAAGATCGATTCCAGCGCATGCCCGGCCTGCATCGCCATTCTCGTGCCATCCGCCGTCTTCTGCTCGGTATCCTGCATAGAGGCTGCCACGTTATCAATGTTCACATTGACGGTGCGAACAACTCGTGCAATTCTATTGGCATGCTCCTTTGTTTGTTCGGATAAGCGCCGAATATCGGAGGCCACCGCCGCAAATCCTTTACCATTGGCTCCCGCCATTGCCGCCTGCACAGAGGCATCGAGCGCCAGACGGTTCGTTTGATAGGCAACGTTGGTAATCACGGTGACGATATCGTTGATCTCACGCGAGTTTTCACCGAGCGATTTTACCTTACCGCCGGTCTCCTGCACATTTTCGTGAACCTGCCTCATACCATTCATCGTATGCTGCACGGCTCCGCGTGTCATCTCGGCTATCTGCCGCGTCTCGACGGCAATATTGTAGAGGACACGAGCACGCTCGGTGACCTGACGGGTCAGGTTCTCCATATGTTCTACCTCCACACCAGCACTGTTAATGCGCACGATCTGATGGTCGTTAATCTCCACAAGCTGCGTCATATGTTCCAGGGTGGTCGCCGTCAGTCTATCGACCTCCTGCGCCACCATCTTGACCCGCACCACCAGACTACTCAACTCTTTAATCATATAGTTGAAAGAGTAGGCCAGAATGCCCAGCGCATCATCCGTCACCTGTGCCTGCCGACCCAGATCGCCCTCACCAAGACCGCTCACCTCGCTGATCAGGTGCTCCACCTGGCCCTGCAAGACATCGCGCTGCGATTGCACATCTTGCATAAGGCGGACGATACTGTCGAGCATGCTATTCATTGAGGTGGCGACAAGCGTAATCTCATCACGGCCAGTGATTACGGCACGCGCCTGGGTGTCGCCACGTGCGATGCGGCGGGTGAGCAGCGCCAGTTGCCGCAAGGGGGTCGTAATGGTGACGTTGACAATATAACCGATAAAGAAGACGACAACTGTGCTGAACAGGAAGGCGGCAACCGTCCAGAAAATGGTCGGGGTGATCTGCGACGCGTTCACCTGGACAACCAGTTCGTTGATGTTCTCAGTCAGACCAACCAGATTATCCAGGTTGCCCTTGAGCGGCAAATAGAGCAGATTGGCCTGCGCAAGATCGTTCGCAAGGCTTGTGTTATTGGCGTGCTGCTGCAAATCTTCCTGCACCTTGTTCTGTGCGCTCAGATATTTGCCCCACTGCATCTTGACGACAAAGATCATACTATGCTGGCTGACTGGCGTTTGCCCTCCCAGACCATTGCTGTTCAGGACATCGCGTACGCTTTTCATGTTATCAGAGGTGGTAATCTGATAATTTTGCTCATAGGTGGTCAACTTCTGATTGAAGTCGTTGCCCAGATCGCGCACCTCTTTGTTGATCTGAATCACCGTGCTGGCCGAAGGATTGTTCTCCAATCCCGTCAGCAGAGCGTTCATACGCAGGATATCAGCCTGAAGATCGGTCGCCAGTTTCACCGCGCCATTACTCGTTTTGACCGTTCCATTGATGGTTGCCAATGTATTAATGTACGAACTGCCGAGGATAAAGATCACCACGCCAGGGATGAGAGCGGTCAACGTTGCCGCCAGAAAGAGTCGGCGGAATATCGACAAATTCGTCAGAAATTTCAGGAACTTTAGCATTGATGCTCCTCTTCTTTGCGGACCGCGCATTCATTCTATAATGCCGTGGCACGCGCCCGCCACGAGCAACAGATCATAGTCAAGACTGATAAATTGCCTTCACTTCGTCCGTCAGCTTTCGCAGGCGTGGTTTGACCTGAGCACCATCCGCAATCTCCTGAAGAGCAGTCACGACGGCCATCGTTGCAGTGCTGTAGTGGATGCCAAAGGCCGGTGGTCGCATTGTACGAATGATGTTGGTAATAAACGACCGGCTGATAGTGTCGGAGTAATATTTGGCGTAAAGCTGAGGTTCCGTATTATAGCTCATGTGAGGCAAGACGCCCCCCTCGGGAATTAAGAACGAGAGAATGACATCCCGTGAAGTGGTCAAAAAGTCGATCAGTTTCCAGGCCAGATCTTTATTCTGGGCCAGAGCGGACATGCCTAGATTGTGAATATCGGCGCAGGTAACGGGCTGAGAGACGCCGGGGCCAAGCGGTGTGGTGGTCACGCCAAAGGATGCGTTGACCTTCTCAACCGAACCGAAGACATCGGGATTCGAGTCGCCCATAATGCCTGTCAGATAAGGGCCATCGAGCTTGAAGACCAGCTTTTCAAAGGCCATTAAGTCGCGCTCAGCCTTGATCGCCTGCCCATTGGGGGTCCAGCGTTTCTTGACGATATCTTGCAGCCATTGAAACGCAACTACCGTGCCATCGTCCGCCCAGTTGATCGTCACATTGCCCTTCCCATCGTCCACCATCGGGTTGCCGCCAAAGGTCCAGATCCAGGGCCAGAAGCCTGTCAGCGCATATTCGGTTTTTGAGATATCGATGCCAAGAGGATAAGCATCGGGCGGGAGAGCATCGCGCAACGTCTCCATTGCCTGATTCAGTTCGTTAATGGTGCGTGGAGGCTTTGTTGCATCCAGGCCAGCATTGGTCATCAGTTTCTTGTTGTACCAGAAGCCGTGAGGAGTAATACTAAAGGGAACGGCATAGAGTGTGCCTTTATAGGTTCCAGCCTCAAAACTATTGGGAAATGCATCCTTGCGCCAATCCTGACTGGCAAACTGCGCGAGATCCGCCAGCGCTCCCGTTCCGCCGAGCGCGTGGGGCCAGTTGCCACTCAATTCCATCACGTCAGGTGGGATACCAGCGCTCGTCATAGCAGTCAGCTGGTTGAGCACGTCGTCAAATGGCATGCCGATGTTGTTCACCTGAACGTTATTCTGTGTCTCAAAAGCTTGCAACGCTTTATCAATGTTGCTGCGAGTTGCCGTTTCAGCAGAGGCCCAGTTCGCAAAGTTCAGACTGCGCCCCGCCAATCCTGTATCAGTTGTGCAAGATTGCAGCACCGATCCTACACTTATGAGCGATACGCCGGTCAGTAGCGCACGTTCAAGCAGGCTGCGACGACGGATTTTCTGCGTTGAAAAAAGCGGTACTTGCTCCCATACATCAGTCATTGACGCCCCTTCTTAGTCTGCTAAAAAGCAGAATTTGGGAAAGAATAATGGCAAGTAGTATATCATACTACCCGGATAATACCATATCAGAATCCGCTATGATTCACCACATATATTGCTAAATCAAAAATAACTACACTACTTATTTATGAGAATTCTCAGTGACAATAGTAAAAGTTGTAGTAGAGCAACGGGGCAATCAATTACTGCCAGATCGGCCTGCGATGTGCTTTCATGCCAAAAAGAATAGGCGCAATAGGAAAAGCGTTGGGGAAAAGGTCACATCCATCTACATGATATGCACATGCTTTCAGGAAAAGAGGCAGAGGCAAGGTGAGGTGGCATTCATATGTGCTAACAGAAGATACCAGGCCGATTTAGCGTATATGGATGCCACTTTCTCGTCTCTTGAGGAAAAACAAACAAGCAATCTCAAGATAACACTGGTAGATAGTACTAATTACCTAACAACTTTTGATAAAGTTCTCTCTGTCGAGCCGCAGCTTTTCTATAAATAGCGCCACGTTCGCCATTCGGTTGCACGCCATCGCTGATGTCAGGAGGAACCTGCGCAACGTCTGGGATTCGCCCCAAAGACTCAAGGGCGAGCAGGGCTGCTCCACGTGCCGATGCTTCGGTATCACGCGATGGATAGAGTGCGGCATCCAGCGTATCAGCGACGATCTCCTGCAAGATAGAAGAGCTGAGCAGAGCGCCACCACTGCAAATTAGCTGTGGCGTCTTGCCATCCATTTGCAACACTATATGCAGCTGCTCATAGACCGCGTGCAGCTGGCAGGCCAGCGACTCCATTCCTGCCCGCAAAAGTTCTGGCGGCGAGGTATGAATGGAGATGCCGCTGATGGTCATACGCGCCTCTGCGTGCCATCCCAGGCTGCGTTCGCCGCCAATAAATGGCAGTATGGTTAGCCCATGCCCATCGGGTGGCACCTTTGCAACCAGTGGTTCGGCCTCTTTCAGTCCTGGGAGCTTCAAGACCTCATCCATCCACGCCAGAAGGTTGCCGCCCTCGGTCAAGGCTCCTCCCAGCACGCCGCGCTTGCCATCGACCAGATAGAGCCAGAGTCCGGGCGGCGGCACAACCAGATCGGGCGGCACGACAACGCGAATAGCGCTGGAGGTACCGATTGTTAACGACCAGTGCTCTTGATTCGCGCAGCCGGAGCCGATACAGGCCGTGGCACCATCGCCAAGAGCCGGAAACCAGGGGACATCGCGCAATACAGGCCAGCGTTTCGCGTATTCATCCTTCAAGCCCTGCACGCTGTCGTGTGTATCGCCCAGTTCTGGCAATTGCTCAGGTTTCACGTGCAACATCTCCATCAACTCACGGTCCCAGGCCAGTTTACGGGTCGTCAACATGCCAGTTCCCGAAGCCATCGACAGGCTACAGACCGATTTGCCCAGAAACTTACGATGCAAATATTCGCCAAAAGAGAGCCATTGGGCTGCCCGTGAGAAGGTTTCGGCCTGTTGTGTCGCCAGCCAGCGCAATTTAGCGGGCCAGTAGCTGGCGTGAAACCGTGCGCCGGTGCGATCGTGGACCTCCTGCTCGTTTAATTGCTGACGTAGCTCTAAAACGGCATGATAAGAGCGGGTATCCTCCCAGGTAATTAGCGGGGTAATCGGACGCCCGGAGGCATCGATCCCGATCAGGCCGTGCCAGAAGGTATCCATCGCCACCGCGCCGATTTGCTGGGCAAGAGGTCCAGCCGCGCTCAGCACTTCGTCGATGGTCTGTGCGACCACGCCCACCAGCATTTCGACATCGACCGAGACCTCGCCGTCGCTGGAGGTGGTCAGTTGGTAGGTATGTTGCGAAACGATATCTGGCACCCTGGCCCCGGTTGCGTCGAAGAGCAAGGCACGCGTCGAGGATGTGCCAACGTCAAGCGCCAGTATCAGGGGAGCTTGAGGGGATCTGCCCTGCCGCGTTGCATCTGTGTTTGTCATGGTAACATCTACTCTCTATTCCGTCTTTTCTTGATGAGGAATTTATGCATAAAGTATATATCACGTCTACTTCTTAATACGCTACCTCCCGGGGCAGAATAGACAGACCAAAAACAAAACAGGATGCCATTGTAGCAAACAACAGCATCCAGACGTGATGGGCAGTCTTAGAGGTTGGGCAACTGCCAGTTGATCTCCTCTTCGCCAAACCCACGTAAGGCGTCATTGATCTTGGAGAAGGGACGGCTGCCCATAAATTGTTTGGCGGAGAGCGGCGAGGGGTGAGCCGACTCAATGATAACATGGCGCGATTTATCGATCAGGGCTTTCTTCTTACGAGCGTAATTCCCCCACAGCACAAACACCACTGGCGTAGGCTTGTCGTTGACCTTGCGAATGATCGCATCGGTAAAGGTCTCCCAGCCCTTATTGGCGTGGGAGGCAGCCTCATGGGCGCGAACGGTCAGCACGGCATTGAGCAACAGCATGCCCTGCTCGGCCCAGGGTACCAGATAGCCGTTGTTGGGAATGCTGCAACCGAGGTCGTCGTGTAGCTCTTTAAAGATATTGCGCAACGACGGCGGCGGGGTAATGCCAGGGCGCACGGAGAAGCAGAGTCCATGCGCCTGATTATGATCGTGATAGGGATCTTGCCCCAGCAACATGACTTTGACTTTCCCGTAAGGAGTCAAGCGCAATGCGGAGAAGACCTCTTTGGCTGGTGGGAAAATGGTATGCTTCTGGCGCTCCTCCAGCACAAAGTTATAGAGTTGCTGGAAATAGGGCTTTTCGAGTTCGTCTGTGAGCAATTCCTGCCAATCTTCAGGGAGAGTCGTCTTGACCATATCCATTCCTCTTTATAATCCTTCATCGTTTTATGTATTTGGGAAAACACAACGTGAATTGCTATTCTCTCTACAGTTCTATTCCTTACAGCCACGTAAATAGCGGTAAGAGAGCAAGATGATTGCGCCTCTTAGTTTAACTGACCCACGCTAATCGCACAATAGTCTGCATAAAAGCTGGTACAATAGGGAGATTGAGCAAAAATAAGGCCAGGGCGTCCATATTGCTGGATGCCCTGGCCTTTGAGCGAGGTGTGAGCGCTATCTCGCTCTACCATCCTCTCTATACTGATCCTCTCAAGCGGGACTACCTGCGCGGCTCCTCATCGCTTTTGTCTACGATTGGAACGTTGCCCTGGTTGTCAATATGAGCCTCCTCACGGCGTACAGTATCAGAGACGCGCTTCTGCTCCTCAACTTTTCGCTTGCGCAGAGCAATCTCTTCGGTCTCAACGGGAGTCTTCGTCACATTGACCTGCTCCTCGCTGACGGGAACGCGAATGGTCTCATCCTGCCCGATAGGCACATCGGTCGGGCGTGGCTCGATGATGGGCTTGCGCTCAACCACTACCTCTTCGTGCGTGACAGGTACATCAAAACTCTTCTGCTCCTCCACTACGTCTTTACGTACCTTCACCTCGCCGCTCTGCACGCGCTGCTTCTCGGCCTTTAGTTGCTCCTCGCGCACGCGCACTGACTGCACATCCTCCCCGGGCATGTTAATGTCCCTGTTTGTCGTTCTGGTATCCCTCGTTTGGTCTGGCACAGGTGTCTCGTTGATCATCCCTGGCTGCGCGTTCCTGGCCATCTCACCGGAGGTCATATCACGCTGCTGGGTGTAGCCGGTCCTCGCCCCCATATCTTTTGTTGCAGTGTAATCTTTGTCGCGACTGGCATAGGGGGCAGTGGTTCCCGTTGCATCAGAGGCCATATCGTAATGAGAGCTGCCATTGCTACGCATGATGGAGAGCGCATCATTCTCATGGCCTGGAGATCTTACGGCAACAATAGGATGGCCGGCGTCGTACTCTCTGGCGTAATAGTTGGCCTCGCCCTCCGGCACTCCCATATTTTTCAGATCACTCTGCACATTGCCTGACGTGCCTGTTGTGTCCTCACCGGAGAGCCAACTCTTCAAGTTATCGAAAAATCCACCACCACCGCCACCACTGGTATCAGAGTAGCGAATCTCGTCGTTGCTAAAACCTGCATCCTTGAGGGCATCGATCGCTCGCTCGGCCATATTTTTATCGCTAAAAACTCCTACTACAGTTGTACGTCTTGTTGTCATAGTGTTCTCCTTTGCTGTTAATGTATCCAATCCACTTTGACTTTTTCAATGCTCATCCATCTTCTGTACTCTATGCGCTGTACTCCCTTCCTGACTATTCCTGTGTTAACTATAATCAGGTGTCCCATTTGAACACGGCCTATCTTCACAAAAGGTTACAGAAATCCATGACCATTTTCTATTAAAACGCGAGCATATTGCAAAGCATTTTTACTTATGATAGATGGTCTTTTAATGCATTATTGGCATTTCTAATAATATATTTTGCGCTCCATCCCTTCCAGCAATTTTTTCCGCTGGAGTGGGTAAAGGAAGCAGGCGCTCTTTCATGCTGAGACGAATGTTGGTTCCAATCGTGATAGAAGTAATAACTGAATAACATAGAGCAGGTTGCGGAAAGGAAGTAGATATCATGTCAGACACAACCCATAGCCAGAACACTACAGAACACAGCGCATATGATGGACGCCTGATCGAGGTGCCGGCGGGCGCGGTCAATCTCAACGGCATCATATTCGTGCCACCGGAGGCGAAAGGGCAGGTCATTCTCACGTACGGCATCGAGACGATCAAGGAGAATTCCCATCAGACGGCGATCAATCTCGCTCAGATGTTCCACACGCGCCATATCGCAACGTTGATTGTCGATCTCTTCTCCAGCGAAGAGAGAGAACTGGATGCGCGGACCGGGTATTTTCGGAACAACACTGAAATCATGCAGCAGCGCATCATCGGGCTGGCTGAGTGGTTGTTGGAGAATCCAGAGACGGCCCATCTCTCCCCTGGCTACTTTGGGAGCGGCAGTGCAGGTGCGGCGGCTTTGATCGCTGCAGCAAAGCGCCCCGATATCCCTACAGCGGTCGTGGTCGCCGGTGGACAACTGGAATCTGCACGCTCCGCACTCTCTGGCGTCCTTGCATCAACGCTACTCATTGCCGCAGAACAAGACGAAGCCACCGTTAAAGCGCAGCAAGAGGCGCTGACGCTGCTCCAGCATAACAAGCAGTTTGAACCGGTCCAGGGCGTCTCTTCCCTCTTCGCCGATCAGCGCTCATTTGACGAGGTGGCCCGCCTCGCCTCCGACTGGTTTGAGCTATGGCTGCTTCCTATGGCATAACAAAAAAGCAATAGAGACAGGCCGTCACTCATTGAGAAGTGACGGTCTGTCTCTATTGCTTTCTTCAACATAGCCTCAGCAGATCAGGGGTTGTCTTGCAAAAACTTCTCGATCTGCTCCTTTTCGGTATCGGTCAGGCGAAACTCGGCGGCAATCACCAGATCCTCAATCTGCTCAGGGCGTCGTGAACCAACAATCGCTCCGGTAACGGCTGGATTTTGCAGCGTCCAGGCAACGGCAACCACGCCTGCTGTGACGTTATGCACAAAACCAATATCAGTCAACACGCCTGCCAGCTTCAAATTGCGTGAGAGGCGCGGCTCCTGATATTCTGGATTGTTCTTGCGCCAATCGTTGGGTGGCAGATTCTCGATACGCTCTTTGTTCATCTGGCCCGTGAGCAGGCCGGAAGCCATCGGTGAATAGGCGACCGTGGCGATATTGTGCTCCTGACAAAACGGCAGAATCTCGCGCTCTGCATCGCGATTGATCAGGGAATAGGGCGGCTGCAACGAATCGATGGGGGCAATTTTCTGCGCCCGGCGCATCTGCTCGACGTTAAAGTTTGAGACGCCGATGGCACGCACTTTGCCTTCCTGCTTCAACTGTGCCAGAGTGCTCCATCCCTCCTCAATATCCTCGGCGGGATTGGGCCAGTGAATCTGGTACAGATCGATCACATCAATGCTCAGGCGCTTCAAGCTCGCCTCCACCTCGCGGCGAATCGAAGCGGCTTTCAAGCTATTAGAAACTTCACCATGATTGTCCCACACAAGAGAACATTTGGTGAAGATATATGGTTTCCAGCTCTGTTCTTTGATGGCGCGACCGACGATTTCTTCGGAATGCCCCTGACCGTAAATCGCGGCGGTATCAATCCAGTTCACGCCCAGTTCCATCGCACGCTGAATGGCTTTGATCGCAGCCTCATCGTCCTGTGCTCCCCAGCCGCCACCAATTGCCCACGCCCCCAATCCGATCGGAGTAATCTGCATATCAGTCTTACCAAACTGGCGAGTATGCATGACACCTCACTTCCTTTCTTCCATCTGACGACGGAGATGTATTGCTCCCTTTTACACGCGCCATCCCGCTATTGTGTTACACGCAAGTTTCAGCCAGCCCTCTCACTCATCCTCTCGCGGCAATTCACTGACCCACGAAAGTTCATCCAGTTGCGCATAGAACTCCATCTTCTCTTTATTCACC
>JAICIM010000563.1 GCA_025928885.1 Ktedonobacteraceae bacterium
CAGTTGCCCGCCTCCGTCCCGAACGCGAGAAGCCAATTGCCGCAATGACCAGAACGATCACAAGCAACACGGCAACCAGAATATACATGTACCATAGCGACATCATAAGCGTCTTCCCTTCCAGTCATCCTTTGCTTATTGTTTACTGTCTCTTGGGAACACGCACAACACAGCGCCATAGATACACTTCACGCTCTATTATAAAAACTCTCCCTCGATCAAATCCATATTCACAGCGGCGGCGGCCTTGCTTCCTTCCGCTGCCGCCATGATCAGCTGGGCAAAAGGAGTCGCGGTATCGCCCGCTGCATAGACCCCTTTAACGGTTGTTCGATTCAACATATCGGTGACGAGGCGACTCTGCGCATTGATTTCACAGCCCAGATCGGCACCCAGCGCAGATGCCTGCACCGGCCAACCGCCTACAAAACCGCCTGTCCGCATGCTTTCCCCCTGCTCGGCAAAAACAACCTTCTCCAGCATCCCATTTTCGCCAACCAGAGCCACGATTTTATCTTCAACGACCTGGATCTTGTTGCGCTCAAGGCTCTCTTTCTCCTCAGCAGTGAGCAACGCTTGACCGTTCGTACAGACGAGCAGGTCACGACTCCAATTCCAAACAACCTTCGCTACGTGATACGGCGACATGCTATCTGAGATGACCACGAGCGGCTGATCTCTGCGCTCCCAGCCATCACAATAGGGGCAAGCAAACAGGCTTTTACCATAATAGTCGTGAATGCCCTCGATCGCGGGCAGCACATCCTTGAGGCCAGTTGCCAGCAGGATTGTCTTCGCTTGAAAACGCTCACCCTGCTCAGTCACAGCCTCAAAATATCCCTCCTGCCGGGTCACGCTGACAACCCGTACCTCCTGCACCTCAACGGAGGGATAACGCCTGATTTCCTGATAAGCAATAGCTCTGAATTCACCCGGTTCCACACCATCACGCGTCAGAAAACCGTGCGACTCATGCGTTACGGCATTTCTTGGCCTGCCCTCATCCAGCAACAACACTTTTCTCTTTGCTCTGCCCAGCACAAGCGCAGCACTCAAGCCTGCCGGGCCACCACCGATAATCGCACAATCAAACAGCATAGCATCACTATCCTTTCTCTGTACATCGCTTCATCAAAGACATTGTAGAGCGTTATAGTCTGTAATTAGTAGAAAATTTTTTGCATGTGCTTACAAACGCGCAACCATCGGCGCAAATTGTTCAACAAGCTCAATGAGTTTGCGCTCTTGCAGGTACTCTTCCATATGTTGTTCAGCATCTGCCATCACTCCCTGGATTAAGCAAGCATGATGGTTGTGTTCGGAACTGCTACAGTGGAACAGCGATGCCGTCCCTTCAATAGCATGAACGACCTCAAGAAATGAAAGCTGCTCCCTGTCTCTGATGAGCCGATAGCCGCCATTGACGCCGGGGGCAGACTCGATCAGCCCAACCTTGACCAGCCGGGTCAGGATCTTAGAGAGATAGGTGGGAGAGATTTTTTGCAGCACTGCCAGTTGTTGCAAGCCGATCGTTTTGCCAGGAGGCGCAGCCACAAAATACAACATGGTATGCAGGGCATAATTGGTCGCTGCCGAATATTTCATGGTACACTCCTTTCAATTACAGACTCTGTAGGTCCATGATATGACAATCACGTCACAATGTCAAGCGCCGCCGAACATTCCTCTCCCCTTCACGCCATCAGCATGCTACAATAGAGACACCAAAGCTGTGTGAAAAATGGAAAAAACCTGGAGTATACGTTTGACATGAGTACAACATCTTCGGGGCGTCCGCGCCCTTTTGTTTTGATTATTATGGATGGCTGGGGAGTCAATCCTCGCTCTGAGGGGAACGCAATCGCGCTCGCCCGCACGCCCAACATCGATAAGCTCGCCCACGATTGGCCGCATACTGCCGTCAAAACCTCCGGTCTGGCGGTTGGCCTGCCAGAAGGACAGATGGGCAACTCTGAGGTCGGACACCAGAATATCGGTGCTGGCAAGCGCGTTTTGCAGGACTACACGCGCGTCAGCGAGGCAATCCGCGACGGTAGCTTCTTCCAGAACCCCGCCCTTCTCAAAGCCATTGAGCATGTCAAGAAAAACAACTCCCAGCTGCATATTTGTGGACTGCTCGGCAATGGCGGCGTCCACGCTCACGAATCCCATCTAGAGGCACTGCTGCGTCTGGCCCGGCAGCACGGCGTGGAGCGCGTCTATATCCACTCTTTCACCGATGGGCGCGATAGCTCACCAACGGGCGGCATCGAGTTCATGAAGCGCTTGCAGGCACGAGCACAGGAGATCGGCGGCGAGCATGCGGCGAAAGTTGCCACCGTCAGTGGCCGCTATTATGCGATGGACCGCGACAATCGCTGGGACCGCACGGGCAGCACCTATTTCGCCATGACACGCGGGGAAGGCCTGCATGCAGATTCCGCTCTGGCCGCAATCCAGCAGTCCTATGACAAGAAAGTGACCGACGAGTTTATTCTGCCGACGGTCATCATGGAGAACAACCAGCCAGTGGCGGTGGTCAAAGAGGGCGACGCCGTGATTCATTACAACTTCCGTCCCGACCGCGCCCGCCAGCTAACCAAAGCCTTTGTCTTGCAAGAACTGCCTCCGCAGGCTGAGGGCAAGTTCGATCGCGGCCCACGCCTTAACGATCTGGCCTATGTGATGATGACGGAATACGAGCCGGGCCTGGACGCCGAAACCGCGTACCGGGCTGATGAGGTCGAGATGCCACTGGCCCGCGTCATTTCAGAACACGGTCTGCGCCAGTTCCACACCGCCGAGACCGAGAAATACGCGCACGTCACCTACTTTATCAACGGTCGCCGCGAGACGCCATTCACCGGAGAGGATCGCGATCTGGTGCCATCGCCCAAAGTACCTACCTACGATCTGCAACCAGAGATGAGCGCGGCAGGCGTCACCAACACGGCAGTCGAGCACATTCGCAGCGGCGAATACGCTTTCGTTGTGATGAACTATGCCAACGCTGATATGGTCGGCCATACTGGCGTGTTGGATGCCGCGATCAAGGCCGTCGAGGCCGTCGATACGGGTGTTGGCAAAGTCGTTGAAGCGACGCTGGCTGTGGGTGGAGGGTTGTTGATTACCGCCGATCATGGCAACGCCGAACAACTGATCGAGTACGACACCGGCAAGCCCTTCACGGCTCATACGACCAATCCGGTTCCCCTGTATCTCGTTGCGCCCAAACTGGCTCAGGCACGACTGCGCACTGATGGCATTCTCGCCGACGTTGCTCCCACCATCTTGCAAGTAATGGGCATTCCACAACCCAAAGACATGAGCGGCAAACCGCTCCTTTTACCTTAACCACATTTGATGCCTTCCCGGCAAATGTCGGGAAGACATCAAAGCTCTAACTGACGAGCAGCCTTTTTCGTAGATTCTCCAGAACGGCATTTATAAGTTTTTACAAAGGCAAATTTCCTTGATATGACTTTTCAAAAGCTGTCTGATTATGTACACTAAATAATGTATCAGATCGTTTATTGGAATCATCATTTAGCGCAATACACACAAGAATCACAACAAAAGGATGCGTGTAAATCATGGAACAACAACCAGAATCGGACCAGACGCCGTATGGAGAGTATAGAGGACAGCCACCGCAGCAGCCCTCCACGCCCTATGGTGCAGACGAGATGCCCCAGAGTACCTACCCACACGATGGTCCAGGCGCATCGTCGGCCTATGATCCCTATAGCTCAACCAATCAACAGCAACAATATGGGCAGCAACAAAACCAGTATCAAGGTCCATTCTTCGGGCAACCAGGGGATGTCAGCCCATTAGAGCGCACATCGCTGGGACTGAAAGCCCGAACAGCGGGCGTGCTGAGCTATCTTGCCACCTGGATCACCGGGGTCATCTTCATCCTGATTGAGCGCGAGAATCGCTTTGTGCGCTTCCATGCCATGCAATCCATTCTCTTCTTTGGTGGATTAAGTATCATAGAATGGGTCGTCGGCAACGTCTATATCCTCCATTCGCTTTCCTGGGGATTGGGCATCGTCCAATTCGTGTGCTGGATCTTCCTGATGGTCAAAGCCGGGCAGGGGAAATACTACAAGCTGCCGATTGTTGGAGATTATGCCGAGCGCTTCGCCAATCAGATCAAGCTGTAGAAGCGGATGGAACAGGCAAAAAGAGAAATACAGAGAAGTTATCCACATATTTAACTTAAAATATGTGGATAACTTTTGAGAATTGTGGATAACCAGCTCATCCGATACGCTCAATGAGCGATAGTGGCAGAACAAGCAAAGAACCATCTTCCAGTTTAAGGCGAGCAGCACGCGCACGTACTCCCGAAGAGAATATCTGCTGATACGCAAACAGGTGATCGATGGAACCGACAGCGCCTTCATGCTCCCCACCACATACGCGCACCTGAGCGCCCACCACCAGAGCCATTTCGGATTGAACAGGGTGCCAGTTTTGTTGCGCCTCTTTTGCTGACAGCGAAATGATCAGGTCAGGCTGAATATGCTGGCGAAGAGAGGTCACGCCGGAGAGCAGCGCGATTGAGCCTTGCTGCTCACTGAGCATGTTGGTAATCCGCACCGGCATAGCAATCGAGCCAAGTCCTTCGGTAATTAACAGCGTAATTGGCGGCAAATGCGCCTGGGTCTGCTCGATATTCTCGCTATCCAGCAATTGAACCAGATCAGTCTGC
>JAICIM010000063.1 GCA_025928885.1 Ktedonobacteraceae bacterium
CCGGCATCGCGAGCCGCCAGCAAGACGTGATGTGTCCCATTGACGTTGGTTTCTAATGACGCGATTGGATCGGCGATGGAGCGGGGAACCGATGCCAGTGCGCCCTGGTGAAATACGACCTCAACGCCCTCCATTGCCGCCTTCACCGCCTCTTTATTGCGCAAATCGCCATAGACCAGTTCTAGTTTGCCAGCTGGACAGTGCAAGAGCGGCTCAAGATTGCTTTTGCGTCCGGTTGCCAGATTATCAAAAATGCGTACAGTCTGGCCCTGTTTGAGCAGTGCTTCGGCGATATGCGAGCCGATAAAGCCAGCACCGCCAGTGACGAGATAGGTTGTCGTACTCATATATATGCATGCAAGCGGATAGCTTGCGTCTCCTTTCTTGATAACTACTCTCAACGGATGTAGGAAGGAGGTAAATCCTGGGCTGTGTCAGCTAAAGCTGGTGAACAGGTGGGGGAGAGCTGTTCATAAGCGACGAGAAGCTTTTTTTGTTGCAGATCCCAGCACAGCATCTCTTCCACCCGTTTTCTTCCTTTTGCTCCCAGCTCGGCACGCAACAGGGGTTGATCTAGCAGGATGGCGATGTTTGCGGCGAATTCAGCAACATTATTTGGCCTTGCATAGAGGGCGCTCTCCTGGGCCGAGTGGCGTGTCTCAGGCAGGTCGAAGGCAACTACCGGCTTGCCCATCGCCATATATTCCATCGTTTTGATCATCGTGCTGTGATTGTTGAGTTCGTTGCTCGGATCAGGCGAGAGGCCAATATCTGCCGTTGCCAGGTAGCGTAGCAGGTCGGGCTGTGCCATCCAGCCGGTAAAGTAGACATACTCATCAATGTTCAGGCAATGAGCAAGCGTTTTGAGCGTTGGTACGCGGTCTCCATCGCCGATGATGGCAAGCGTGAAATCGTGACGGCCATGATGATGCACGAGATCGTTGATGGCATATAAGAGGTAGTCAACGCCGTCCTGCTCTCCTATTACTCCCACGTAGACCAGCAAGTGAGGCTTGCCGCGCTTCAACGATTTATCAGGATAACAGGAGGTAAAGCGGTGCAAGTCTGGTCCGTTGCGCACAACAACGACTTTCTGGCACTGGCAGCCTCCTCGCTGAAGCGCAAAACGTCGCTGCGATTCATTGGTAGTAATCACCATCTGCGCTGTACGATAAGAGCAGCGTTCCAACCACAGCAGCAGTTTATACAGTAGCTGCATACGTTGCTGGAATTTCGCCTGAAAAAGCTCCGGGGCCAGATCGTGCTGGTCGAAGATGTAGATTTTCCCGAAAAGTCGGTAGAATAGTCCCAGCACGAAGAAGATGTCGGGCGGATTGGCAGCATGAATGATGTCAAAATCGTGTTGCTGCCAGATCTTCAGACTTAACCAGAACGTCTTGAGCAGTGCCGTACCAAATTCTTTGAGGTAGTTCAATGGGCTGGTTGTATTTGCCGGCAGTGAATAACGGTAGATGTGAATGCCGTTGAGGCAGGTGTAAGTTTCACGATCTTTTGTCGCTCCCATTGGGCTGATGATGCTCACCTGGAAGCCATACCGGTGTAAAGCGCATGCCTCGTGCCATATGCGGGGATCGCTCGGCACCGAAAGGTTTTCTACCAGCAGTAATACTTTGCGTGCTTGTCTCATGAGCGCAGCCCCATTCTGGATGCCTGCCCGGCATGTAAGAACCGGCTAGCTGGTTTCTCAACCTGCCTCTGGATCGCTTGATGATAGAGCATCTCCACCTGTTCTACAATACGCATCATGTCTAGATGACAGATATCTTCTCGTCCTGTAGTACGTCCCTGAAATGCCATAGCCCTTTCCAGCCCGGTTGCCAGCGCATCGGCATCGTGAGGGCAGACGCTACAACCGGCGGTATGCGCCAGCAACTCGGCCACGTCTCCTACAGTGGTCGCCACAACCGGGATATTGCACGCCATCGCTTCCTTCACGACATTGGGCGATCCCTCGGCAACTGAGGGCAGGATCAGGGCGTTGCTGGCATTCATGTATTGCACAACCTGCTGTTGTGTCAGGCCGCTGGCAACGACCAGTTCTGCTGCGATTCCTCGCTCGTGCAGGCGGGCTATGGCGGTCTGGGCCAGCGCAAAGTTTTTGACGGCAATAGCAGGATTGTTGGCGAAGACGACATAGTTGCGTTCCTGATCCCATCCCAGCATGGTTCGCGCCTCTACGCGTGGGACGGGATGGAAGAGCGTAAAATCGATGCCATCCGGGATCACGACCGCATCTTCCCATCTGGACATCTTTTTCATTTGCTCGGATTTGACCGTGACGGCTTCGACATGGCGGCAGAGCCAGCGACTGATACGAGCGACGAGGAGGCTTTTGCGGGTATAGCTGCCATCAAATGTCACGGTTCCCAACAGATCGTCTCCCAGATAGGCTGCGACGACCGGCGTGGTCCATTGCAAGCGTGCCAGGAGGCACCAGAGGCCGTAATGACCATGCACAATGTCGAAGCGGCCCGTAAGCGTCTTGCAGAAGACTTGCCAGGCGGCTGACAGGTAGCGCATAAGCACCGGCCCCTGTCGTGGATGAATCACTTCTACTGCATGACCTCGCGCCACTAACGAAGCAACCAGCGTTTTAACGAATGTCCCTTTATGTGGCAAGGCTGGTGTTGGATAAATGCCTGTTACCATTAAAATGCGATATCTTTTATTGCACGTGCCAAATTTGTCATCGTTCATATTTGATATATCCTTTAAAGGCTAGAAAAGCGCGATGCTAAGGGTTTCTCTTCGTTGAGCAGGTCTTCTACGGAGCCAGCTGGCATGGTGAGGTTCGGGCTATCGATGAACACGCGGAACCAGAGTTCCAGGCTGGCGAGTGTAAAGAGTTGTGCTTGATAGTTGGTTCTCCCTTCTAGATGGTCGCGGACCATGCTGGCAATGAAACGGTTATTGAAGTAGCCGCGCTGGCGCAGGCGTTCTGACAGCAGGAGGCGGGTGATGATGCCGCGTTGCCCCTCGCGAAACCAGATGCCGGTCGGGACGTTGAAGCCCATCTTTTTGCGTGTCAGGATCTGTGCGGGCAGAAAATCGGCGAAGGCGCGTTTGAGCAGGTATTTGGCCTGCAATGGGCGAATCTTGCTCTGTGAGGGGATAGTTGCCGCGTATTCAATCAGTTGCTGGTCGAGCAGGGGAACCCGCAGCTCCAGAGAGGCAGCCATCGTCATCTTGTCCCCTTTCATTAACAGGTTGTCAGGTAGCCAGATTTTTGTATCCAGATAGAGCATTGCCGAGAGATTATCGCGTTGTGGGTTGGTTGCCAGCCAGCGTTTAAATTGACGACTGGCGTCGAGATCGATGTGCCGTTTCATCTCGTCGGCAAGCAAGCTCTCTTTAAGATGCCCGTTGAAGATACCAAACCAGTTCATCCAGCGTTCGGGAGCAGGCTCAGAGAGGTTCCGCGCCGCTTGCTTGAGCTTGCGCATCCTATAGGGGAGCTGTTCCAGGAGCGGCGTAAGTATGGAATTGCGTATAGCCATCGGTAGCAGTTGATAATATCGAGCCATCCAATCAACGACATATTTGGGGTAACCAGCAAACAGTTCGTCGCCGCCCTCTCCTGACAGCACGACCTTGACATATTGCCGGGCTAGCTTGGAGACGAGATAGATCCCCAGGTCTGATGGCTCGCTCACCGGCTCGTCGCGATGCCACGTCAACTGCGGCCAGTAGCGGGTGAGGTCGGAGGATTGCACGAGCAGTTCGTGATGATTGGTGCCGAAGTGATTGGCGACCAGCCGAGCATAGGGCAGTTCGCTATAGTCTGGATGATCGAAGCCAACAGCAAACGTCTCCACTTTCTGGTTGCTCAAGCGGCTCATAACGCCTGAGATAATACTCGAATCGACTCCCCCGCTCAGCAGTGCGCCAACGGGAACATCAGCGATCATGCGTTCTTCGACGGCACGATAGATATGCTGTTTGATGTTGTGTATATATTCCTCTATGGGACGCTGCTCTGTCTGGCTAAACGTGTAGTCCCAATAACAGGTTTCGCGTATTGCTCCATGCTCATAGAGCAGCCAGTGGCCGGGACGGAGCTTGTAGATGTTGGCAAAGAGCGTGGCGGGCGCGGGAACGTAGCGGATACTGAGAAAATCGGCCAGGGCCTGTACATCCGGTTCGCGTCGTACCTGGGGATGGCCCAGCAGCGCTTTGATCTCAGAGGCAAAGAAGAAATCGCCATCAACACAGGTATAATACAGCGGTTTCTTCCCGGCCCGATCCCGCGCTAGAAAGAGGCGTTGACGGTAGCTATCCCAGATAGCGAAGCCGAACATGCCGTGTAAATGTGTCACACAATCTGTGCCATATTCTTCATACGCATGGAGAATCGTTTCACTATCCCCCTTTGTGCGGAAGCGATGCCCCTTGTTTTGCAGATCCTGTCGCAATGCTTGATAATTCCAGATTTCGCCGTTGAATACCAGCCAGAGAGCGCCCGTTTCATTGCACATTGGCTGATGTCCGCCATCCAGGTCGATGATGCTCAGACGGGCAAAGCCGAGGCCAAGCGGGCCATCCAGATGCAGGCCGCTATCGTCCGGCCCGCGATGCGCCATCATTCGTGTCATACGTTCAATGATGGAGTGCGAGGCTGGCTCTTTGCTGCTGGCATTGTAGATACCACAAATTCCGCACATAGTTTCCCCCTATTGCTGACTGGTAGGCTGTACTTCTCGATATCCCTGATGATATGTTTGTACAGGTGGATCAATATAGGTCTGAAACCATAGCTCCAGACAGAGCAGCGTCCAGATCGCGCTACTATGGTTGACGAGCGTTGTCCGTGCATGGGTGGAGAGGAGCGTGTCGATAAATGCCGGGTTAAAGATGCCGCGCTGTTGGGCGGTTGGTGAACGCAGGACCTCGTTGGCATAGGCCGTCAAATCCCCTCGGAACCAGTGTTTGATCGGGACGGCAAACCCCTGCTTGGGACGTGTGAGGATCTCTGGCGGCAGAAAATCTTTTGCCACCTGCTTCAAGAGATATTTCAGTTTGCCGTTGCGTATGCGCAATCCTGGTTGCAGCGATGCGACGTATTCCACCAGTTGGTGATCCAGCAGCGGGGCGCGTGCCTCAAGCGAATTGAGCATGGTTGCTTTATCAACTTTGACCAGGATATCGTCAGGCAGATAGGCGTGTGTATCCACATACTGCATTTGTGTGAGCGTATCTAGATCGGAAACCTGACGGTAGAAGCGCTTCAGACCCTCGAAGGGATCATGTTGCTGGATGGTGGCGAAATAGTCCGGGGTATAGAGTGCCGGACGCGTTCCCTGTGGGAAGCGAGCCAGAATCTCGATGCAGCGGGTCGCGAGATCCTGGTGCATGGTGCCGAAGCGTTTCTTGCCCCGTATGCCATCGGGAATGAGCAGGCTGGCATAGGCCAGGAGAGAGCGCAGCCAGGGGGGAATGCGACCGGTCATATATTCGCGTGCGTAGTGATCGTAGCCGCCGAATATCTCATCCCCACCATCGCCGGTCAGCACGACCGTGACGTGTTCACGTGCCAGTTTCGAGACGTAATAGGTTGGCAGCATGGACGAATCGCCAAAGGGTTCGTCATAGGCCCAGACAAGTTGTGGCAGCACCGAGATGAGATCGGAGCGCACACAAAACTCGTGATGATCGGTGCCAAAGTATTGTGCCACTTTGCGGGCGTAGGGCAGTTCGCTAAAATCGTCCTCCTCAAAGCCAATCGAGAAAGTTTTCACAGGCCGCTCGCTCATCTGGCTCATCAAACCAACCACCACGCTCGAATCCAGGCCACCACTTAAAAAGGCTCCCAACGGGACTTCGCTCATCAAACGCACGTTGACGGCATCTGCCAGCAGACGACGCGTGTGCTCGATCGCCGTTGCCTCATCGTCGTGGCAGGTTGGGGTGAAGGGAACATCCCAATAGCGTTGTAGCTTGATCTGCCCATGCTCATAGATCAGGATGTGAGCGGCTGGCAACTTTTGCACACCTTGAAACATGGTATGAGGTGTCGGGACATAGGCATACACCAGATATTCGTCGAGGGCGATGGGATTGACAACGCGTGGTATACCGGCTTCAAGCAGCGATTTGATCTCTGAGCCAAAGATCAGGCGTTGCCCATCCCAGTAGTAGTTGAGCGGCTTTTTACCGAAGCGGTCTCGCGCTATCAGCAGGCGCTGGCGTTTGCGATCCCAGAGCGCGAAGGCGAACATCCCCCGCAGTTGTTCAGGACACGCATCACCAAATTCCTCGTAGGCATGCACGATGACCTCTGTATCGCTCTGCGTCTGAAAGGAGTGGCCGCGCTCCTGAAGCATTTGCTTTAAGCTTTGATAGTTATAAATTTCGCCATTGAAGACCACCAGAATGCTCTGATCTTCGTTAAAAATGGGCTGATGACCGCCTGCAACATCAATAATGGAGAGGCGGCGCATCCCCAGTGCCGCTCCATCGCCTACCCATACTCCCTGTTCGTCGGGACCGCGATGGCGAATAACATTGCACATTGCATGCATGCGCTCTTCAGCATTCGCATAAACACATGCTTTATCAATAAATCCAGCTATTCCACACATACCGTTTCCTTCAGCTTTCACTTGTATCAAGTAGATGGAGAGAAGAAATTGCTGAGCCTGATTGTGTCTGTTCAGGTCGCAGATGTTGTTTTAGAATGTTCTGATAGAGATCGAGGTACAGATCAGTAATATGATCGAGCGAATAGCGCTGCTCGATAGTTGCAAGCGCCGCACGGCCATATTGGTTGGTTAATACAGGATTGTGGAGCAGGGTGAGTAGCGCATCAGCCAGGGCGTGATAGTCTTCAACCTCAACCAGGAGGCCGTTGACGCCATGTTCGATAATATCCTCGCTGCCGCTGACGCGCGTTGCCACACAGGGGAGGCCACAGGCCATCGCTTCCAACAGAGCGTTGGGCATGCCCTCCCAGCGCGACGGCAACACCGCCAATCCTCCACGCCGCACCTGACCTGCCACATCGTTCTGTATCCCGGCGAATTCAACGCTACCGGCGATGCCCAGCGCCTCGGTCATACTGAGAAATTGTTGCTTGAGCGGCCCGCCGCCAACGATGAGTAGCCGCGCCAGAGGATCTTGCTGCTGCACCAGACGCCATGCCTGTAGCAGAACATCGATCCCCTTCTCGTAGCGCAGGCGTGAGACACAGACAACCGTATGTTCGTGTGTTTTCTCTATTTGCTGAGGTTGAAGAGGATAATAGATTCTCCTGTCCACTCCATTTGGGATAAAACGAGTAGATGATAAAAGAAAGTTTTTGCTCGATAAGTACTGTTTCATGCGCGAACTGAGAATGATGATCTGTGAGCAGCTGTGTTTGAGCAGCGAACGCGTCAGCCATACAGCAGGCTTGCCCAGACGGAGCAGGCTCTCCATATCGCCATCAATCCAGGTCAGACCGTTGACCTGGAGCCAGGGCGTTGCAGGATCGAGAGGGCCGGCGAGCAGCGAGGCGGTGGTGTTGCGTCCGGCACGTGGCTTTTCCAGGCCGGTGCTACGCAATGAGACCAGCAGCGGCTTCCCCGTGAGGCGGCAGGCCACCGCTGCCGGGAGCGTGAGCGAGCTAAGCTGGTAGAGGTGGAGAATGTCGTAGCGCTGCCGATCGCGCCAGAGCGTCCAGACCAGAACGAGCATGGCGCAGAGATAGAGGAGCTGTTGTATGGCTCTTGGGTATCTGGCGCGGCCATCAAGTAGCGCACCCGCAATGCGTATGACAGGGACGCCCTCCACCTGATCGCGCTGCGCCCATCTTTTGTGGTGCCGAAACGTGACAACGGTTGCCTCGTAGCCTCTTTCTCTCAAGCTCTTGCCCTGAAGTTGCGCTTGCGATTCCGCTCCTCCGATCAATGGATGGAAGGTGCCAATGACGATGTAGATACGTGGACGACGTTGCATGTTTCCTATTCCCTCGTTTCTTGTAAGGTCAACGGTGTGATGCATGCCTGTTGTGGAAGCAGGCGATGATACAGATGGAGACAACGCTCCGCAACGCTCTCGATGCGATAGTTGGAGACAATCGTCTGTCGAGCCGCCTGCCCCAGCTTGAGCGCCAGGGCGCTGTCCTCGATCATGTGACGCAATGCCCGTGCCATCTCCACTGGTTGTTCGGGTTCGACCAGCAAGCCGTTGATCTCATGTTGAATAATGTCTTCGCTACCACTGACGCGGGTTGCCAAGCTGGGAAGGCCACAGGCCATAGCTTCCAGCAAGGCGTTGGGCATGCCCTCCCAGCGCGACGGCAGCACGAAGCCCCATGATTGTTGTAATAACTCAACAATATCGAGCCGCCTTCCTAGAAGCTCGACGCTCTCCTGAATATGCAGTTCCGCAATCATCCGTTCCAGGTGTGGCCTGAAAATGCCCTCACCTATGATGCGCAAGCGTGGCTGCACGTGCTCGGGCCACGCTGGCGTCTCACGCATCATGCGTCCCCAGGCATGGAGCAGCACATCGACGCCCTTTGGATATTCGAGGCGGGCGACGCAGGTAATAATGCGTTCAGGCCGGTCTCGTGGTATAGATGTCGGTCGAAACTGCTCTATGTCCACGCCGTTGGGGATATGCACAATCTGCTCTGGCTTGAAACCGTTGCTGATAAGATAGTTGTAACAGCGCTTGCTCAGCACTTGATAAAAAGCGTTTGATCGCTTATAGAAATGCAGCCATAGCTGGCCAATAATGGGGAAACTTTGTACAAGCAGTGCTATATCTCCTGGCGTCCAGTCTCTGGTGGCAACGCTCAGAAAATCGTCATCGAATCTGTCAGTCAGTGTGTCGGTCATCAGCGTTGCTCCCTGAGTATGTAGCAAACGTTCCTGCTGTTGGTCCGGGCCGGCGCTCTGAATGCTGAGTACGACCGGTTTATTCAGAAGCTGACCGATGAGGGTGGCGACGGCTCCCATTGAGGACAATTGCATGCTATGGATGACATCATAGTGTTGTCGCAACTGCCAGAGTTTCCAAAACACAGTCAGATCGAGCACGAGACGCCCCGATCTGCCAATGTTGAGACGCCTATTGTGGCGATACAACCCGCCAACTCGTACCACCGGTATTCCCCTGTGCATCTCTAGCGTTTTCCAGTGTGGATAATGCCGCAACGTGACGATCAGCACATCGTGTCCAGATGCCAGCATCTGGCGAGCGTGCTTCTCCGCCTGAATTTCGGCACCTCCTACGAATGGGGCGAACATAAAGGCGAGGATGCAGATGCGTAGAGGTTGTCTATCTGGTTGAGGCATGGCTGAGTTGCTCCTGTTCGTTGAATGGTTTCTCTGCAGGCTCTACAATGCGTATGGCGCTGGCGTCTCTCTCCTCGTGTCGCAGCCAGTAGGGGAGAAATGGAAGTGTGAGGATCATCCAGACATATACGCTGACTTCCTGGCTCCAGAGAACCGTTACGAGCATTGATTGCACGACGACATTGATGTAGACCGCCAGCACCATTCCCAGCACCATGCGATGCTCTGGCGTGGTGTGGCGCATTCTAGTAATCAGGCTCCAGGGCAAGACGATGAGCACAAGCAGGAGCAGGCACAAACCGATGATGCCGTGATCGTAGAGCGCCTGAAGCAAGATGTTGTGCGGTGCTGTGCCGATTACCCCCTGCCCGTTTCCGACCTGAAGCTGTTCCAGCAAAATGTCAGAGGCGTTCAGGCCATAACCAGCCAGATGCGCGGGATCGAAATGGGCGAGCAAGGCGTCCCAGAGAAAGGTGCGGCCATTGAGCGTCTCAACATCCGGGTTCAAGAAGCGGCTCAGCAGCGGGATGTCGATCAGGTTGGCAAGCAATAAACTGAGGCCACCCAGCGTCACGATGCCAGCCAGCAACCAGCCTTTGAGCTTACGCGATGGGATAAAGCAGATCATAACGATCAGACTGAGCGGCAAGCTCAAATCAGCAGCCCGCGTAAACGTCAGTGCCAGTGCGGTCAGCTGGATGAGCAGGCAGAGCAGTCCGATGCATACGCGCCAGCCAGTGAGCGTCAGCGTGCGGTACAGTGCAAGTGGGATCAGTAGCGAGAGCAGAAAGGCCAGCGTGGGAGGTGCGGCAAAGACCGAGCCAATTCTATAGAGACCAGCAATATTGGTATCATAAAAGCCATTTTGATGCGTGAAATAGCCATAAATGCCATAGAGCGAGAGAAAGACTCCCTGAGCCAGCAGCACATCAATGATGCCCATCAACGCTTTGCGCGTGGTGAGTAGATGGAGCATAAGCACTGCAATGGCGAAGCAGGTGATATAGCCAATCCAGTAGATCAGGAATTGGCCGACGCCGATAGCGGAAAAGCCGATACTGAGCAAGATCCAGACAAGGTAGGTCAGTAGAAATGGCAGCACTGGCATACGTTGAAAGGCGGGCTTGATGGGAACGACCAGCAGCAATAAAAGCGTCGGTATGGTCAGGCCCGATAAAAAGTTGTTGCCGTTGAACAATGGGATGCTGCCCCCAATCAAGGCGTCGAGCGCAATCCAGATCAGCAGCAGCGCATAACGGTAGCGGAGCAGGAGCAAGAGCGGGATAGCTCCAACGGCGATGCGCAGGGCATGCTGCGCATTATAGAGCGTCCCGGCGATGCCAGCTCCAAATGTTGCGACGATGATTGCTGTGCGTGTGATCTGGCGCGAATGGTGAAAGATGTTCCAACTATGCATAGCTGTTCCCTTCCAGTCCGTCAGTTTTCTTGTATAGTGGTGCTGTTGTAACTGCTGATAAAGCTCCAACAATTCGGGCGGCGGCGTGAGCAGATGTAACGGACCGAGTTCGCGATACAGGAGAATAAAGAGAATAATCAGATTGCAGAGATAGACGGCAGATGTCGCCAGGGCAATGCCGAAGCTCTGCCAGAGGCGACCGAAGATGGCATCAAACGCTGCGTTAGCAACGACGGCGAAGGTGCTGACCCCCATCAATGTGCGTGCCTTTTTTAAGGCGGTGAAGGCGCGAGAGGTGAAGAAGCCCAGAGCCATTGGTAACAGGCCAATGCAGAAACCAACCAGCGTTGTTGCTGTGCGTTGGGTATCTAGCACTGTAAATTTGCCATGCTGGAAAAGCAGGCGAATTGCCGGATACGCCAGGAGGATCATCGCCGCCGTAATCAGCAGCGTGCCAATGCTGATGATCCACAGGTACAGGCGATAGGTGCTTTTGAAGGCCGCCATATCGTTTGCGGATGCCTGAGCAGATAGATAGGGTAGCGCGGCTCGACCAAGCGAGGTAAAAATCACCCCGACCGGGACCATCAGCAGTTTGTTGGCGTTATTGATGACGGTGATACTGCCAGCGGAAAGATAAGAGGCGAAGATCTGATCGACGAGCGGTGATGCCTGACTGACCAGCGCCCCCAGGATGCCCGGCCAGAGTAAGCGCCAGAACTCCGCCATCTCTTCCGTATGTAGATCCAGCACGAAGCGATAAACCAGATGAGCGCGGTGAGCACGCACGATAATAATCGCGAGTTGGATGACCTGTCCGACAAGTGAGCCGACGCAGAGCATCAACACCCCATAGGAATTGCCACCCACCAGCACAAACGCCGCTATCGTCAGTGGCACCATCATGCCAGCGTAGGCTGGCCAGCCAAATTGACCTTCGCTGTTTAACAGACATTCCAGAAAGCTGTTGATGACCATGAAGAGCAAGACCGGAAAGATGAAAGGCGTCAGATCGAGGATCAGGTGGCGGGTGGCGAGATCGCTGATGCCCGGAGCCAACCAGCTAATCAAATCCTCGCGCAAGAGCAGCATGAAGAGTGTGAAAGCGGCGATGCCGAGCAACAGGATATTGAAGAGCGTGCTAAAGAGCCGCGATACCTCTTCACTACCCTCTTGCGTCCTGAGCTTCATATAAACAGGGATAACCGCCGATTCGATGGCCCCTGAGAGCATGGGAGCCAGCAAAACAGGGATAGAGGCCGCGACGTAATAGGCGTCCATATCCGCCGTCTGTCCGAACTGGCGCGTGATAATGATCTGCTGGACCAGCCCCACGACGCGAATAAGCAGCGTAGCCGAGGCCAGAGCGAGCAGGGCGCGAAAGATGTGTTTGTTGGCCGATTTGACGCGCACTGCCATCAACGCGGCGCTGGTTGTTCTCTGTGATTGGCTGCTGTCTGACGGTTGAGACATATCACCATCCTATGAGCGCTTAGAGCTGGAAGATCTTTTCATCGGCGAACCCCCGTGTCATATTGCGTGTATCGACAATGCAGCGAGCTTCCTGTATAATCCAGGACGTGTCGTAGTACTGATGATCAGTAACTATGACAACACAATCAGCAGCTTGTAGGAGGCCGCTGCTGAGAACCTGTGAATGCAGCGTGCGGTCGTGCAATGTCAGAGTAGGAACATATTCATCGTTATAGAGCACCACCGCCTTACGCTCGAACAACGCCTGCATGATATCCAGTGCTGGCGACTCGCGCACATCGCCAACATTGGCTTTATACGCCACACCAAGCACCAGGATCGTCGCGTGATGGAAGCAGCGCCGTTGTTCGTTGAGCGCTTCACTGATTTTATTCACCACATACTGTGGCATACTCCCGTTCACCTCTGCTGCCAGCTCGATAAAGCGTGCGGTGTATGAGAGCGTCTTGAGCTTCCATGAGAGGTAGTGAGGATCGACCGGGATGCAATGACCACCCAATCCGGGGCCGGGCAGGAAGCGCATAAAGCCAAAGGGCTTGGTCGTGGCAGCCTCGATCACCTCCCACACATTGATCTTGAGCTTTTCACAGATGATAGCGATCTCGTTCACCAGTCCGATATTGACGGCGCGGAACGTGTTCTCCAATAGCTTCGTCATCTCAGCCGCACGCGCTGAAGACACAGTATGTACCTCCTGAATGGCGACCCCATAGAATGCCTGAGCCAGCTCTGTACAGGCGGGTGTAATGCCGCCAACCACTTTGGGCGTGTTGTGAGTGTCGTAGTGAGGATCACCTGGATTGATGCGTTCGGGCGAAAAGGCCAGGAAAAAATCCTCTCCAACCGTTAAGCCAGTTGCTGCAAGTTCTGGTAACATCACCTCATCAGTTGTACCTGGATAGGTGGTGCTTTCTAAAATGATGAGTTGGCCAGCATGTAAGTGTTCACGGATATGCTGCGTGGCCGAGAGAATGTAAGAGATGTCGGGATCGCGGGTTTTGCGCAAAGGGGTTGGCACGCAGATGCTAACGACATCGCAGCGGGCCAGTTCTGCCCAATCCGTCGTCACGTGCAGGCGCTCAGTTGCTAACAGTTCTTGCAATGTCTTATCGGTAATATCGGGAATATAGCTTTTCCCGCCTGCTATCATCTCGATTTTGTGGGCATCAACGTCGATGCCGGTGACGTGGAAGCCAGCTGTGGCCAGGGTGGTTGCCAGTGGTAGTCCGACATAGCCAAGCCCGATGACGCCTGCCCGTAACGTCCGCGAGGAAATTTTTTCCTGTAATAGCTGTCTCATCATAGCATGGTCCCTCTTATCTCAATAGAAGATGCGCTTCCAACCTCATTAATCGTCTTGTGGCCGATGTGTGGTTGGCATAATGAGCGTGGTCACATCGGGAGGCTTGCCATTGCCATTTGTGCTGCGCCTGACCACTTCGTCTCCTGACAGGAAAGAGATATGTGCCTTTGGGCGCTCCTGCTGGAGATTGTTCAGGTAGTCGCGAATATCACCATAGTTCGGCCACTGGCTTTTGTTGAGAACTATGCCCACGACGTTTGTGCCTCTCTTACGCAAGATGTGAATCGCCTGTGCAAACAGTTTACGCGGTGTTTTCGAGATGTCGCCGACGAGTATGGTGGTATCGATGTACGAAGCGAGGATCTGTGCATCGGCCACCGGTAAAACGGGTGGAGTATCGAAGATGATATAGTCGAAATCTGGTGTCTCGCGGAAATGTTGCAACAGTTTCTGAGCGAGTGGAGATTGCAATAATTCTGCTGGATTTGCGGGTAGCGTTCCGGCTGGTAGAACCCGCAACGAAGCAATCTCGGTTGCCTGCCCATCCAGTTCAACCTGGGTCCATGTTTCAAAAAAGATGTTTGCCAGTCCTTTGCGATTGTCAACTTGAAAATGGTGATCCAGAGCCGGGTGACGTAGATCCGCGTCTACCAATAAGACACGTTTGCCGGATTGGGCGAGGAAAGAGGCCAGATGAGCGGCAATAGTGCTTTTGCCCTCTTTCGCTAACGCGCTCGTCACCATGATCAGCTTGCAGGCATGTTGTTTGTGCAGCGCGTTGACCGTTGCGCTCAGGATACGGCAGCCTTCGGCCAGAGCAGGCGTCTCTTCAACACTTTTTGCCCTCTGCTCTGGCGAAAGCGTTGGAATAATCGTCAAAGCTTCTACACCCAACAATCGTTGCACGTCATCCGGGTTATTGATGCGGTCATCCAGCCATTCAAAAATGATGATGAGAGCGAGCGCGAGGCCCAGACCAACCAGTGCTCCAAGCAAAGAATCGGTGAGCGGCTTTGGCCGAATCGGGATGGTTGGCTCTATCGCCGGTAAAACATTGATTTGCACGATGCCGTTGAGACGGGTGATAGAGAACTGGGTGAGGCTCTGTGCGATATCGTTGGCGATCTGCATAGCCAGTTGCGGATTGCTGTGAGTCACATCAACTTCGATGATTTGCGAATTGGATTGCGGCTTGACTGCAACTATGTTTGTCAATTGCTCAAGCGTAAAATGATATTTGCTGGCAACCGGCTCCAGCACCTGCGGCTTGGTAATCAACTGGCTGTACGTCGATTGCAGTTCCAGGGCGGCGGTTGCGTTGTCGTAGGCCGATTGTGAGGTGCTAACGGTGAGTATCAGATATGTTGCGGCCTGATAAGTAGGGCGCATCAATCTGGTGGCAATATATGTGCTGCTGCCACAAACCACTATTCCTAGCACGAGCAACCATATCCAGCGTTTTCCGATCAGCAGATAACGACTGAGTGAATTTTGCATGTACTTCCATCCTTATTTGATACAATCGTTTCAAGTGTATGAAGAAGCGAATGGTAAAGAATACTGTCAACTCTTCTATAAGTACAAATGATTGTGCTTGTAGCGATCGAATCATGGTTGCACAATACTTTTTAAATATAGCGCTTTGTAATGAGAATCCGGTGTCAGTGTATATTGAGATGTTGTGAATAAAATATCAACAAGGTGTACATATGTGACCTGCTGATCATCAGCTATACACCGTTCTATTTAAGGAGGAGGAGGATGTTTTATCGATATATTGTGGATTAGCAATGCATTTCTCCACATGGACCGGAGGAGTTCTACTGATTTTACACCTGGATGGACATGGCTTGAGCACTACACATATGGTATGTTTTCTGAATATGACAGTTACTTCTTGTGTAGAGAGAGGTGGTGTGTGATGCGTAAACAGGTCGGCGTTCTCGTTGCAGCGCTACTCTATTATTCAGGTCTGGTGCAATTTGCACGCTGGCGAATGCGGGTGGCAGGAAAGCACCTGGTCATTCTGAACTATCATCAAGCGAGCGGTGGTGATTTGGAGCGCCATATGCTCTATTTGAAACGTCACTATCGCATGCTTCATCTGGAGGATGCACTGAACGAACTCTATGCATCACCTGATATACCAACCATTTCCGTTGATCGTCGCACCCCGCTCGTGTTGACCTTTGACGACGGGTATCACGATAACTATACCCATGCCTTTGCACTGGCATGCAAGCTTCAGGTCCCCATCACCATCTTTTTGATCCCCGGTTATATCGAGAGCGGCGATTATTTCTGGTGGGAGGAGGGGAAACGTCTGGTGAACCGCGCCGGGGTAGATGCGGTGATGATGGGGGAGAGGCGATACCATTTGCAGGTGCCAGAGGAGCGTACACAGTTCTCTCAGATCATCGATATCTGTCTGCGTTATGCCTCCTCAGTATCGGAGCGCAATGCAACCCTTGCACTGTTTCGCAACCTGCTTGCCGTTCCTGAGACGATGGCACCGGAGGAGCGAAGTCGGCAACCATTAACCTGGGCCGAAGTGCAAGAGATGCAGGCGAGCGGCTGGGTCTCGTTTGGGGCGCATACGCTGCATCATCCCATTTTAGCTTATCTTTCCAATCATAGCGAACTGCAACACGAGGTAGCAGAATGTCGTCGCATGCTGGAAGCTCGTCTCCAATGCTCAGTACGGACGTTTGCCTATCCAGTTGGTCGTCAGCAACATATCGGTGTTGAGGCGGTGAAAGCGGTCAGGGAAGCAGGCTACAACTGGGCGGTTACGACGATGCATGGGGTCAATACTCCTGCCTCTGATCCACACAATCTTGGCCGCGTGCTGGGCGATGTTAGCCGTCACTGGCTGGTCATGGCCGCCGAGACTGCTGGCATCTGGCATGTCTTCGCTCCATTCTGGAAGGCTATTATTGGCGTTGGAGAAAGTGCGTAGTTATTCCGATGGTAAAAAGACATGAAAGAAGATGGATATGATGGCTAGTGCATCAAAGGTTGGGTCTACGAGTAATCAAGGTGCAATGGGGCGGTCTCATCGTACAGGAAGTTATGATGCTCTGATCCTTGATGCCCGGCTGCGGCAGGCGCTGGTATCGCTGCGTTCGCTTGGTCAACAGGGATTGAACGTGGCGGCACTGGAAACATGTCCTGGCGTGCCTGCGTTCTTTTCGC
>JAICIM010000315.1 GCA_025928885.1 Ktedonobacteraceae bacterium
AATGTAGTGGCAACATTAACTGAAGAACAGCGTCAATTTTTATTAGGTGAGATCAAAACGGGCAAGCTGGCGACGGTGCGTGCCGATGGGAGGCCGCATGTAGTGCCGGTCTGGTATCATCTCGATGGCGATACGATCGTCTTCAATACTGGAAGCAAAACCGTCAAGGCCGTCAACATACGCAGAGATCCTCGCGTCTGTCTCTGTATCGACGACGAGCGACCTCCATTTGCCTATATTCGTCTTGAGGGCGTGGCGACATTGAGCGACGATCTCGCGGAGGTCAAACACTGGGCCACGCTCATTGGTGGTCGCTATATGGGCGAAGATCAGGCCGAGGCGTACGGCAATCGCAACGGCGTTCCCGGTGAGTTGCTGGTGCGGGTAACTTTAACAAAGGTTTATTTTGAAAAGGAGATTGCAAGCTAGTTTCTTCAACAGGGAAGTGGCTCATATCCATGTAATTCAGTATACCAGAAAACTTTCTCGCCGGCTGTAATCTGCCGTACTGTTTTTAATCAACATTTAAGGTATCTTCTTCTTGAGGGGTATATGTCTCTTGAACAGCTATCCCTTCAAGAAGGAGTTCAAGCTATGGATCTCATTTTCGTTCGTCATGGCGAGTGCAATACCGGCTCTGCCGACGACACGCTCACTGCTAAAGGTGAGTTGCAGGCCCTGCAAGTGGGACAACGGCTAGCAAATGTACCAATTGCAGCGCTGTTGAGTAGTCCGCTGTTGCGTGCATTGGGAACGGCCAGCATCATTGCTCAACAGCGTGGAGATTGTCCGATCGAGGTGTGGACAGAGCTGCGTGAGGGATTTGACGGTTCTCATAGATGTTGTGGAAGGCCGGAACTGCTTCAACGCTTTCCGCTAGCCTTTCTCGCTGCTGATATTGAAGATGATGGTTGGGATTATGGTGGCGATACACAGGAGGCAATGTTTGAGCGCTGCCATCTTATTCTCAACAAGTTGCAGGAGCGCTTCAAACCCAATGATACCGTTGTGATCGTCACGCATGGCGGGATGATCACCTACTTGTTGCATATCCTCTTCCAAATCTCAGCGCAGGCCCCAGTCTGGTTCAGGGTCGGCCACGCTGGCATCAATCATATTCGTATCCTTCCCCAGGATAAGCAACTGGCTTATCCTCCTCTGTATCCTCACATCGCGCTCCAGGTGTTGAGTATCAATGATCGCTCGCATCTCTCACAGGGCGCATCCGAAAAGCAGTAGGAACAGTCTATAATGTGTATAGACTATGTGTTCTAGATCCGAGAAGGAGATCGATTATGCACGCACGAGTATCTACAGTCCGCTTTCAAGCCGGTGGAGAAGATGAAGCTCTGCATATTTTTCGCGATATCATGTTGCCGAGTGCCAGCAAGCAGAAAGGCTTTAAGGGGGCGTTGATCCTCAAGAGCGATGTGGACCCCGAGGAGCATATCGTCATCAGCCTCTGGAAAACTGAAGAGGCGATGCTGGAGAGCTACGCTCCCGAAGATCTCGTTCCTCAATTAGAGCCGCTTGAACAGCTCATCGCTGAAAACAAGCAAGAGACGTATGAAGTGCTGTTGCATATGGAATGAAGACCATCAATGGAGCGCAATGCTCTGACGATCAATATCATGAAGGATAGAGAGATGCGTTGTTGAGCGTGGGGCAACCCACGCTTGTTCGGGGTGGGCGGGCTATGCTATAATCTGACGAGGAAAATTGTTCATCAAGGGCGTCTGATACAGACATTAAAGTAATTATCATACCTTCCTCAAACACTCTACATTCAGTGCTTTGAGGTCTCTCAATTTTCGAGGTATCTTAACTGCCCATCGTGACGTACAAGCCAATACCTGTCTCCCCTGCTCCATGTGCTACCATATCGCTTGCCTGGTTGATATACAGGGTACACAGCACTGGAGGCCCAGGAAAGGACTTTTGAAGATGATTGATCCCGATAGCGAGTTGGAACCTAGATACCGATCGATCGCAACAACACCCGATTGGTATCAAACGAATATACCCTGTCAGGTCGGCTGTCCGGCTCATACCGACGTGTCCACCTACATTGGTTTAATTTCGCAAGCCCGTTTTGATGAGGCATATCTGCTCAATCGTAAGGCAAACGTGGTTCCTGGTGTGCTGGGGCGAACCTGCGCCCGTCCATGTGAACCCGTCTGCCGTCGTAATAAGATTGATGGAAAACCGATTGCTATTTGTTGGCTGAAGCGTGCAGCAGCCGACCATCGCGAGTATCGTCACCACGCACAGCGTCCCCCTGTCACCAAAGATAAGAAAGTTGCGATCGTCGGCGCTGGCTCTGCGGGCCTGGCCTGCGCACGCGATCTGCGCGAGATGGGCTATCCCGTCACCATGTACGAACAGTATCCGACTGGTGGCGGCGTGATGGTCAACGGCATTCCTGTATGGCGTCTTCCTCGCGAAGTCACACGCGAAGAGTGCGACGAATACATGGAAGATATCGGCGTTGAGGTCCACTACAACACACGTGTCGGACGCGACGTGAAGCTCAGCCAGCTGTTGCAGGACTATGACGCCGTGTTTCTTGCTGCCGGTTGTTACATTCCAAATGCCATGACCGGTCCCGATAATAAGGTCATCCCCGGAGCCAACCTCAAGGGCGTCGAGGATGGCATTCGCCTGCTTGAGAAAACCAATTACGGCGAACCTGCCTTTATTGGCAAGAAGGTCGCCGTGCTGGGCGCAGGCTTTACCGCAATGGACTGCTGTCGTACCGCCATTCGCTTCGGTGCGGAAAAGGTCTACGTCATGTATCGCCGTTCGCAGGAAGAGCAGCCTTCCGACGAGTACGAGGTGGACGAGGCCAAGCTGGAGCATGTGGAGTTCCAGTATCTTGTCACTCAGAAAGAGGTGCTGACGAACGACGACGTGCATGTGAGCGGTATTCGCTTCATTCGCAACAAGCTGGGTGATCCCGATGCCAGCGGTCGCCGCCGTCCGATCGCGATTGAAGGCTCCGAGTTCGATGTTGATGTCGATACCGTAATCCCCGCCTTCGGTCAGTATAGCGATACCACCTGGCTGGAAACTGAGGAGCTGGGTCTGGAAGTCAACAAATGGGGCGTGCCTCTGATTGGCTACGACGATTGGATGACGAACCACCCCGGCCTCTTTGCTGGTGGCGACTACACGCAGGGTGCTCGTAACCTGATCTCGGCCATTGGTGATGGACGCGATATTGCCGCCGCGATTAACCGCTATCTGGGTGGCGTTGATAAGCCCGCTGAGGCCGCCGAAGAGGTCGAACTGCCCGACTATCGCCGTGGTATGGTCGATAACTACGAGTCGATCCCCTTCGAGCTGATCCCATCGCTGCCACTGCATGACCGCTACAGCAATACACGCGAGACCGAGAGCGGTTTCACGCCGGAGCAAGCAGTTATTCAGGCGCGGCGCTGTCTGCAATGCCAGTTGAATATCATGATCGATCCCTCGATCTGTATCCTCTGTTCTGGCTGCGTGGACATCTGCCCTTATGACTGCATCAGCATGGAAGGTCTCTCACGCGTGGTGAAAGGTGATCCGATGCATACAGGCACCGAGAACTGGCGCGGCGGGGCCGACATGATCATCGATGAAGAGAAGTGTATCCGCTGCGGTCTGTGTATCGTCCGCTGCCCGACGGATGCAATCTCGATGGTACAATTCGAGGTCTCCAGCCCGAACGACCGTTGGAGCGTCTCGAAGATCCCTATGTTGAATGTGCGTTAATCTAGATTGAACAAGTGAGGAACCTCTTCATAACGGAGAGGTTCCTTTTTTGTAAGTCTATTCTTCTGCCAGCGTCTCCGGGTCTTCGAGTCGGAAGATGCCACGATCTTCCACATAAGAGAACACCTCAGCGTAACGCCCCCAATCGATGATCGTCTCTAGCTGGGTCCAGGCTTCGTCATCGCTAAAATGTTGTTTCAACTGGTCAATATAGCGCTCTTCGGGGACGATATGGTCCGGTGCCTCCTCCAGATCGTGCAGGATCTGGCGCAGCATCGTCACGCGCTCGCTGGCCTGTTGACGAAAAATCTGTTTCTCTGTCAACACATCGGCTTCGGCGAAACGCTTGCCGGTTTCAGTGAGGATCAGGTCGCCTTCCTGGGGATCAGCCAGATCGAGCAGGTCGGTTGCCTCTACCAGTGGCAGCAGATCATCGGCCTCCAGTTGCAGATCGCGGCCCAGCTGGTAAAGGTCGGCCCGGCCTCCGTTGGCGTGGACCAGTTCGATCAGGCCCGTAATATCGCCAATGCCTGCGTGAGGCAGCGACTGATAAGGGCGCACAGGTTTGGCGGGAGCCAGTTTTCCCGTCTGGGGCTGCAATAGCTCTTTCGGTAATAACTCCTCAATATCTGTATGGGGACTGGTCATAATGCGGTAGATGACATCGACCATACGCGTATGCTCGTCATATTTTGCATCTCGCTTCTCCAACGGCAACCCCTGCAACTCGACCCGCACATGCCCCGGATCGGCTCCTAACACCAGAATACGATCCGCCATGCTCACAGCTTCGTCGATATTATGTGTCACCATCACAATCGCTTTGGTTGGGATCTTGCGTGCATGCCACAAATTGAGTAGCTCTTTGCGCAGATTGGCGGCGGTCAACACGTCGAGAGCGCTGAACGGCTCGTCCATGAATAGCAGTTCTGGTTCGACAACCAGAGCGCGGGCAAAGCCAACCCGCTGTCGCATGCCGCCTGAGAGTTCTTTGGGATAAGCGTCCTCAAAGCCGTCGAGTCCAATTGTATCGATGGCGGCCAGCGCCCGTTTGAGCCGCTGGGTGCGCGTCAACTCTTGCGCTTGGAGTCCCAGTTCGACGTTTTGCAGCACAGTGAGCCAGGGGAAGAGCGCAAAGGTCTGGAAGACAATGGCGACATGTGGGTTGGGACCGTGTTGCGGTACTCCTTTGAGCAGTACCTCTCCCTCGGTGGGGCGTAGCAGACCGGCTAAAATGCGTAACAGCGTTGACTTGCCGGAGCCGGAAGGGCCGAGCAGCGCCACGAATTCGCCGCTGGCAATCTGAATGTTGATATCCTCTAACACGGTGGGAGGGCGAACGCCACGCGGTTGTTTGCCCTCTGCTTCGTAGATCTTTTTAACATGATGTGCTTCGAGCAAAATCTCGCCACTCTTGATCGTGTTGGTCAGTTGATGGTTGTGAGTGATGGACATGGTTTTCTCCTTCTTATCCCAATGTATAGCGGCGTTCTGCCAGTGTATAGAGACGTTTCCAGAGCAGACGGTTGATCAGGACAACTACCGCCGCCATCAGCACGGTTCCAGCCAGCAGCACAGCAAAGTTGCCAGCATTGGCCGCTGCCGCAATCGAGGCACCCAGCCCCAGTGTACTTTCCGTCTTATTGTTGAATTGCACAAATTCCGAAACAATGCTCGCATTCCAGGCACCACCACTGGCCGTCAGCATGCCCGTGACCAGATACGGGAATATCGTGGGAAGGATGAGTGTACGCCAGCGCCGCCAGCTCGTCACATGATAGATGATCGTTGCCTCTTTCAAATCGCCCGGAATAGCCATTGCCCCGGCAATGACGTTAAAGAGGATATACCACTGCGTACCCAGCAGCATCAGTACAGTGGCGGCTAGCGACAATCCGCCGGGCAATGCGATCAGCAAAGGTAGGAGGACCGGGAAGAAGGCCGTTGCTGGTATGGATGCGACAACCTGCACAACTGGTTGAAGCAGGCGTGACCAGCGGGGCGAAAGGCCAATCGCAACCCCAGCTGGCACCGCCCATGTCACGCCAATTGCCAGCGCCGCTAATGTACGGAGCCAGGTTGCCCCGGCAGCAAGCAGGAGATGGCCCCAGGTTGCCAGATCGACGCGAGCCAGCAACAGGAACATATTCCATAGACTGTAGAGTACGACGGCGAGGAAAAGCAGCTGTAACCCGCGCGTAACAATAGTAGGCAGTGCGTTCTTTTGCCCGAATGATTGTTTTGCCAGCGTGCTGTTGTCAGGCAATGGTTGCCAGCGATTGAGCAGCCGCGCCAGTTGCTCTCCAATGGGACGAAATACTCGTCGCCGCAGAAAATCAATCAGTGCGGAGTTGCGTAAGAGATCCAGCACAGGAGAGGTGGGAGGATCATTGTCGCTGTTTTGTTCCAGCTTGAACTTATCTGCCCAGGCCACGAGCGGACGCCAGAAGAGAAAATCGAGCAGGATGATCAGCACAATCAGGGTACACATACCCATGAGCAACGCTGCGATATTGCCGGTATTGGCCGCTGCTTGCAGATACGAACCAAGTCCGGGCAGTTGAAAGGAGCGGTCCCCCAGCACAAATTGCTCAGAGGCCATCAGGAAGAACCAGCCGCCAGCCCAGCTCATCATGCTATTCCAGGTCAACCCGATCATTGACGACGGCACCTCAAGCTTGAGGAAGCGCTGCCAGGGACGCAGCCGCGCGATGGCTGTGAACTCTTGTAGATCGCTTGGCAAGGTGCGAACCGAGTGATAGAAGCTAAATGTCATATTCCATGCCTGGCTGGTAAAGATGAGCAGAATACTGGCAAGCTCCAGGCCGATATTTGAATGGGGAAAAGCCGCCACCAGTGCCAGAACTACGGCAGGTAAAAATGAAAGGATCGGAATGCTTTGCAGAATATCCAACAGTGGCACCATGACTCGCCCGGCCTGCCTACGGGTGGCCGCAACATGTCCATAGATGAGTGTAAAGATCAGCGAGAGGATATAGGCCAGGATCATACGCAGCAGTGAGTAACCTGCATATATTGGCAATTGGGTCGGAGAGAGCGTAATCGCGACGGTCGGCGTAAGTGGGGCAGCCCAGCGGGTAGCGGCCAGGACCAGTAGTGTAATCGCCGCCACGATTGCCAGTGCGATGATGATATCCATAAAACTAAAGTGCCGGGGCGTCTGCTCCTCATAGCGCGAAGGCAGAGCCGTCTGGGATGTGCGCGTGCTGCTTTGTAACTGCTCGCGCTCACGTGGATTCTCAGGAATATGCACCTGGGTCATCTTACTTTCCTCCATGCACACACGGATGACCGGCTGCACGGAGGGCAAGCAGACAGCTGCGCTACAGGCGCAGCGCAGGTTGCGGCATCTCGGTGCAGTTAGAACCGATCATGATAAGAATAAGCCTGTTGAAAAATCGTTGTTCAGGTCCGGCGTCCACGCCGAATCACCTCCTGGTGGCAACGCAAAACATCTGCTTTGCTTGCGAGAGAACATGCAGGGGCGCAGAATGACCATGAACTAGCATCAACGGGTTCTTGCGGACTGATCGTGTATGAGGAGAAACAGGAAGTGAACGTGTTCCTCATCCTCTGCGATTGCTGGGAGAGATCGCGCAATCAAGCGGGGAGCAGAGAGAGGTGAGGCGAAAGCGGCAATGCTGATCTATCTATCTCATCATCTCTTTGCTGCCCTGATACAGAGAGCAAGAGATAAGCGACTACTAGCAGGGTCCATTGTGACGCTCCTTGTGTTCCTTAGAATATACCCACTGAGTGGGATCACTGGTTCCAGGGGCAGTATATGCCCCTTCTTTGGGAGTGTCAATAGGCTTTTTGGAATAGGTGAGCATATGGAGCTGTTTTCCTCCTCGCCTTGTACTATACAGAAGATCATCCTTACGTTACAATCGTCGAAAACATGTAAGGAGCAAAGAATATGAAACCATATCTGGTGCAGTTGAGCAAGACAATGGCCTATGCATTGCGCCATCAGCCCGCGCAATTTGGCCTCACGCTGGATGAAGAGGGTTGGGTGTCGATAGATGACCTGGTGGCGGCGCTGCGTCGTCATCGGCGCGACTGGCAGGACGTGGGGCCGGAAGATTTTGCGCAGGCGATTGCGCAGTCGGACAAGAAACGCTACGAGATGCGCGATGGCAAGATTCGCGCCTATTACGGCCATTCCACGCCACAGAAAGTCGCCCAGGAGGTCAGCGCTCCTCCAGCTATCCTCTTTCATGGCACCACGCCCCGGGCTGCTCAGAGCATTCAGGTGGAGGGGCTGAAGCCGATGAAGCGACAATATGTTCATCTTTCCGCCGATTTGGAAACGGCACAGCAGGTCGCTTTGCGCAGAACACCCAGGCCCGTTATATTGCGAGTTTCGGCTTTAGAGGCCCATCAAGAGGGCAT
>JAICIM010000650.1 GCA_025928885.1 Ktedonobacteraceae bacterium
AGCTTGTTCATGCCCGGCAGCATCTCCATCACCTGCCGTAGCGGTCCCATGCGTTTCAACTGGCGCATTGAGCTGAGGAAGTCTTCCAGATCAAACTTGCCCTGTTGCAGTTTGGCCTGGGCCTTCATCGCCTCTTCCTGGTCAATCGTCTCCTGCGCACGTTCGATCAGCGAAAGCACATCGCCCATGCCCAGGATGCGCGAGGCCAGACGATCGGGATAGAACGGTTCGAGGGCGTCCATCTTTTCGCCCACCGTCATAAATTTGACCGGAACGCCCGTCACTGAGCGAATAGAGAGAGCGGCACCGCCACGTGCATCGCCGTCCATCTTGGAGAGGATCATGCCGGTAAGCGAAACGGCCTCGTTAAAGTCCTGAGCCACGCGTACGGCTTCCTGACCGGTCATAGCATCGGCCACCAACAGCACCTCGCGGGGCTGAATGCGGTTGCGAATCGTGATGATCTCGTTCATCATGCGCTCATCAATATTGAGGCGACCAGCGGTGTCGAGAATCACGACGTTGCAGGCTTGCTCACGTGCATAGGCGATTGAATTCGCGCAGATATCGACGGGATTGGCCCCTGTTGGTTCGGAGTAGACGGGAACGGTCAACTGTTTGCCGAGCGTTTGCAACTGTTTGACGGCGGCGGGACGATACATATCGGCGGCGACCATCAGGGGGCGAGAGCCTTGCTTGCGCAAGTAGTTCGCCAGCTTCGCGGCGGTTGTTGTTTTACCAGCACCCTGCAAGCCAACCAGCATAATGACGTTGGGAGGAGCACCGGTGAGATCGAGCTTATTCTTGTCGTCGGTCCCGCCCAGAACCCCAATCAATTCCTCGTTGACAATCGAGAGGACCTGCTGCGCCGGAGAGAGGCTGCCCATCACATCTGCGCCGATAGCCTTCTGCTTCACGCGCTCAACAAACTGCCGGGCCACTTTGAGGTTGACATCGGCCTCAATCAGTGCAATGCGCACCTCACGCAATGCGGCATTCACATCATCCTCGGTCAGCTTGCCCTGCCCACTAAGATTACTGAATATACCTTCAAGACGTTTTGATAAACTTTCAAACATTGCCATACAAGATTTTTCCTCTCTCCGCCAAAGCAAATGATGCCAATATTGAACACCATTATACCACTTCATATGCTGAGATGAAACGAGCAGTTGGAAAGGTCTTACTTTTGGTCGTGATAGGTTCTGTCTCTATTGCGCGTATAGCATTCATATGGTTCAACCTGCTGTGATAGGAGTGGGGTATCCATCCCGCAAGAAGGTTCTCATCTGGTCGCAAATATGATAGGCAAGTTGTTGATCATTTTCATCAAGTAAACGAAAGGCAACTTCCATCGTATAATAGACCATGCCTCCACTCATAAGTGCCACTTCTTCAGATGTAAACGAAAAATGTCTACTAGTAATGTGCTCCTCATGACATGTTGTTAAAGCACCGAATTTGGAAATAACCCCATCAAGGTCTGAGAGAAACTTCTCGCGGTCATAATTGGGGGGACATACGGTTTTAATCCAGATCGAATAGGACGTAAGAATCGGGACAACCGCAAGCGCATCGGTTCGACGAATAGAAACTTCCTCTACCATCTCTCATTTTCTCCTTAACCATCACACTATCCAATTTCTTTAACGATTCAATTACCAGAGTACTGTGAAGGTAATCATATCAATGAAGGAACATTACCATACATTCGGTATGGTAGCAAGAGACAGGCAGTATTATTCTGTGAAGGTAAAAACCTGTAGGGAATGAGGGGTAATATGCGTACACGGCTGGTATTGAAAGAACTGTTAGAGCAAAAGAAGATCAGTCAATCGAAGTTAAGCAGAATGGCTGACGTATCACTGAATACTATTCAAGACATGACACATAAACCCTATGTGGATACAAGAATTAATACCCTGGTTAGATTAGCCAAAGCTCTTGATGTGCAGGTAACAGATTTATTTGTAGTAGAAGACTAACTTCCTGATATAGGGAGAAATGTATGATACGCCTTCGCTTAAAAGAAGTATTGGCAGAAAAAAAGATCGGGCAATCAAAATTAAGCAGGATGGCTGACGTAAGCCTCAATACGATCCATGAAATGGTGAGAAATCCCCTTGTGGATGCGCGGATTAATACCCTGGATAGACTTGCTACTGCGCTCGGAGTTGAGATCCAGGATTTATTTGAACGGCTACCTAATACAAAGTAATCTCCTTTTACATAGCCCAATGCTGCTGCAAAGAATGCAGGAAGAAAAAATATAGGAGCAGCATGTGAATCGTATTGATCGTCTAACGGCTATTATTTTGTTGCTCCAGGGAGGCAGACGCACGGCTGGCGAAATTGCTCGTCGTTTTGAAGTATCCAGGAGAACGGTGTTTCGCGATATTGAGGCGCTGTGTGAGATAGGTATCCCTATTGTCACCGAAGTCGGCGCGAATGGCGGCTATACATTGATGCCTGATTATTCTTTAATGCCTCTCCAGTTGACCTTCCACGAAACGGTGCTGCTACGTCTGGCGCTCAGCAGCATCTCCGAACTCGCTCAAACGCCTTTTCAACAGGAGCGCGAATCGCTGCTCGCCAAGATCCAGGCATTGATCCCCGATCAACATAAACCTGAGACCGAACGAGTATTACAAACGCTCCATCTCAACATTCCAAATCGTACTTATACCACACCGTTTATCGAACAACTCCTCGAAGGAACACGTCTTGAGCAATGGTTCAGCGTGACCTATCATTCTACACAACGAACCTCTCAACAAACGATCCTGCCGCGCCGGGTCTATTCGTCGGGAGGCTTCTGGTATTGTGACGCCTACTCGCAGAACCATCAAGAGGAACGCACCTATCGCGTTGATCGCTTTACTGCTGTGGATGTAACCGACCCACCAGAACACAACGGCCCTCTGCCATCCAGACTCCCCTACAAACATCCTTCACATCCCGAAGTACGCATCAAACTCACCGCACGAGGTATCCTGATGATGGAGCGCAATCCCTATTTTAGTGAGGCAATTCAACCGCTGGATGATGGACAAGCGCAACTCTGTTTTCGCTGGCCGCCTGCCGAAAACGACTGGCTTGCTCGTCTGCTTCTCAGCTTTGGCCCTGACGCGGAAATACTTGCCCCCGAAACGTTGCGCACCCTGATCCAACAGATGGCGCAAGAAATTGCTCGTCGCTACCGCGAACAGTGACATAAGGCTGTCACCATTCCCCTGTTACACTTCTCGCAGAAATAACATTTGAACTGGTACTTATATATGAAAGAGGACGACATGGAAACCAGTCATGAGCATGACCATTTAGCACGGAAAAACGAGAAAACATCCACATGGATTACCCATCCCTGGGTAGCAGAGGGACAACATACTATTCGCTTTGGCAGCATGATTATCGACCAGGGCAACGATTGGCTCCAAATTGGCGATTGGGTACAGATGGTAGAGAGTCTTGGCTTCGATTCATACTGGGCCAGTGACCACCCATTCCTGTATCAAGACTGCTGGACCACCCTGGCCATCGCGGCCCAGGCAACCAGCAAGCTCCGTCTGGGAACGCTGGTCAATTGTATCTTCTATCGCAGTCCAGCTCTGCTCGCTCGTCTGGCTGCCGACGTGGACCGTTTGAGCAACGGGCGCATTATTCTTGGCGTGGGCATTGGAGATTTGCCACAAGAATTCGAGCTGCTCGGCGTTCCACCGCTCAGTACAAAAGCGCGTCAACAGGCGCTAGAGGAGGCTGTGCAAACCATTACAAACCTGTGGCAAAGCGAGGATTTCACCTATCAGGGAACGCGCCTGCAAACGCAGCAAGCATCCCTGCCCGCTGGCCCGGTACAACAACCTCACATTCCGCTTCTGATCGCAGGCGGCGGCGAGAAG
>JAICIM010000279.1 GCA_025928885.1 Ktedonobacteraceae bacterium
ACTTTGCGTACCAGTTGCAGCTCATCTTCGCCCGGGACAACAAGTTCTTTCTGCGGCAGATCAGCCTGTTGTTGCCCGTCGGGACGAACGGCATGAATCGGCGGACGCGAGAGCGCATGCGTCACCTCGCCATCGATCACGATAATCGACCGTTCTCCACTGCTCAAAACGGATGGCAGAAATGGTTGAATCAGCATATCATGCATAGTCAACATATGATCGATATATAACTGACCCTCCATAGCCATCCCCTCTTTGATCAAGATCGTTCCGTATGCTTCTGCCGAAATCGCCGGTTTAATCACCACTTCCGTCCAACCACGGTCCTGTAACAACTCCTCAAAATTGACCGTTGATCCCTTTTTGAACCAGGCCGTTGGAATGATGGGTACGCCGCGCTCATCAAGATCGCGCAGGTAGCTTTTATGTGTGTTCCACTGTAATAGTGAAAAAGGATTCCATAATGTATGCAATTGTGAAACGTGTTGCGCCCAATTCAGAAAAACATCGCGCTGGTTGAAGTAGTCCCACGTTGCACGAATAATACTCATACGCGGAAGAGACCAATCCACAGTTGAATCATTCCAGGCAAGCGGTTGGGCATCGATACCACGCGCAACCAGGGCTTTTTGCAAGACGGCATCAGAGGGGCTTAACTGCGGCCACTCCGCACAGGTAATCAGGGCTACATCCATGAAAAGTGTGTACACTCCTTTTCAAACCATTTTGATCGATATGGTTCTTTCCATATCCTCTTGGGATAGTCACAACTATCCGTTCGCGTTAGTATAACATGAACTGCCCATGATTTGTGCATATCTCCCCGTCTTAGTCGATTATTTCCTAATTACCGGGTAGAGTATAGTACCATTTCTCTATACCATTTTTTTTACGACAACACTCTAAGTTTGATATGCCCGGGCTCACGCACCCTGCTCCGCACACTTCAAGCCCCGATTGCTCATTATTGTTCCGACACTGGACGTTTGCATAGTCAGGCGTTAGTGGGTTAGCGCAACAGGTGATGAAGAAAGCCTTGACTTAGAGCGCACTCAAAGGGATATACTGTCCGCGTTGTCACAAATCGATGTTTTGATAAGAGAACTTGAGTTTCAAGTAGAAAGCGTGCAATACGTATGACATTACAGTTCGGTTTGATCGTTCCCCAGGGATGGCGCATGGATCTGGTGGGCATTACTGATCCGGTCGCAGCTTATGAGTCGATGACGCGCGTTGCCCAGGTTGCGGAAGAGGTCGGCTTCCACTCAATCTGGCTTTTCGACCATTTTCATACTGTTCCCACACCAACGCAGGAACCGACGTTCGAGTGCTGGACCAGCACAGCGGCCCTGGCCCGAGACACAAAGCGCGTTCGCATCGGGCAGATGGTCACCTGCAACGGCTATCGCAACCCGGCGCTGCTGGCAAAAATGGCGAGTACAGTTGATGTTCTCTCACACGGACGACTGGACTTCGGTATTGGTGCTGGCTGGTATCAGCATGAATACGAAGCCTATGGCTACGACTATCCCGACGCGCCAACCCGCCTGCGTTACCTGCGGGAAGCGGTTCAGGTTATTCGTGAGATGTGGACGAGCGAAGAGGCGGTTTTCGATGGCAAATATTATCAGGTGCGCGGTGCGATCAACCAGCCAAAGGGCGTGCAGCAGCCGCACATTCCACTGGTGATTGGAGGGAAGGGTGAGCAGGTCACGCTCAAGCTGGTGGCACAATATGCCGACGCCTGCAACATCAGTTCGCAAGATAACGCAGAGCTAAAACGCAAATTAGAGGTACTCAAGCAGCATTGTGTAGCGATCGGGCGCGACTATAATGAGATTCGCCGCACCGTATTCTACAATACCTCCATCGCCGCTACGGATGATGCAGCATTGCAGCAGGCAGAACAGGCGTTTGGATGGCTCGTTGCCGATGGCCGTTTGCGCGAATGTGGACTGGTTGGCACGCCCGCGACCATTCGCCAGCGCTTGCGAGAGATCGAAGAAGCTGGTGCGCAGGAAGTCATCCTCCACCTGCAGGACGCGGCCCAGCTTGATTCGGTGCGCCGCTTCGCCGAGTGCATCCACTCCCTGAGCTAATCATGAGGTGCGGACGCGGTGGAGGCACGCACAACCAGGCGCGTCGGGATGATGAGAGGCTCGGGTCGCTCTTCGCCACGCATCAGTTGCATGAGCCGCGCTACCGCACCCTGGCTGATCGCCTGCTTGTCCTGGCACAGCGTAGTCAACGGGGGATCAGACTCCTCGCTCGGGCCAATATCATCGAAGCCGACAATCGATATCTCTTCAGGGACACGGATATTATGCGCACGCAGAGCACGCATGACGCCAAACGCCATCATATCGCTGCTGGCAAAAATGGCTGTGAAGTCGCGGCGCTGAGAGAGCAGTTTCATCGCGGCCTGATACGCCTCTCGGGTCTCCCAGCCGGGCTGCACTACAAGCTGTGGGTCCACGATCAACCCGGCACGCGCCATCGTTTGCTGAAAACCCAGCAAGCGCTCCGTACCCGACACCCCATTTGTATCGCCGATAAAACAGGCCATCCGGCGATGCCCTAGCGAGAGTAGATGCTCGGTGGCCTGACGCGCTCCATCCATATAATCCGAGCGCACAAAGGTCGTGTGCAGCCCCTGAAAGTCGCTATCGATAAAGACAGCGGGAATCGTGGAGCGACACAGCCCTTGAATCCGGGGATCATCCGAGCGCAACGCCATCGTAATAACGCCTTTAACGCGTTTTGCCCGCAATGAGAGAATATAGTTAGTTTCAGGATCTCCTACTGAAGAAGAAATATGATATGGATTTGATGGCAGAAGCAGATCATAGCCTGCTTTTGCCACATCTTCTTCAAGAGAACGTAACAGTTCTAAATAAAAGTAACACTGCGTATCGGCAATGCGTGAAAAGTTCAGGCCGTCATTGCTCCCAAAAAGCGCCAGAGCGATTACATTCAATTGTTCCTCGACAGGCGTGCGCGTCAAAGCGTTCACACCATAGCCGAGCGTAGCGATGGCAGCATAAATGCGCTTCCTTGTCTCTTCGCTCACGTTGGCCGAACCATTGAGGACGCGTGAAACGGTAGCGCGGGACACGCCAGCCAGTTGCGCTACCTGTTCGCTAGTGACCATAGATGCTATCTCTTCCCCCTACGTCGTGATGCTCCCACGCTTCGCCTTGCTTTGATGTGAGGATGCTTTGCATTCGACATTACTTTGCTGGCAGCACCGCAATGAACATATGTAACATCGTGTTGAATACTATCTCACAGGAGCGTAGGATTGTCAAGGCTAAGGTAGGTTCGTAGTCGCGCGACTACGAACCTACCTTCCTATGACGATTCTTCAGCCACAATCGTGGACAAAAGCATTGACTTTTCCCATTATTTAAAGTTACAATTGCATCACAACGAAGTGATACAGATTTTTCTGTCGTAGAAATGTTACATTTTTACATCACAGCAGAGCCGAACGGTCGCCGTTGCGTCCGGCCTTCAATCGACGCAAGTATCTGGCTGTTTCGTCATGCTGTCATGATGAGCAGGATTGCTCCTGCTTTAGCGCTTATTTCTTGATCAAAGGAGATGCACAATGGCACACACGAGCGATTCCTCACAGTTCAACATCATGAGCCGCAGAAACTTGCTCCAGCAGGCCGGACGCGGCGCGGTCGGTCTAACAGCTGCTCTGACACTTCCCGAAGTGCTGGCAGCCTGTGGCGGTGGCGGCAGTAGCGGTGGTACAGGCGCTGGTAGCTCCAAACAGCTCAACGTCGCTTACTGGTCCAACGTCACCCCTGCCCAGGATCTTCAGGCGATCTTCAATGGCTTTGCGAAACAAGCAGGCGTTAAAGTTACATATTTTCAAGAGCCGCAGGTCTTCGGCGATACCGTGCAGAAGCTCACCACCTATCTTTCCTCGGGGTACAGTGGACTGGATGTACTGTGGATCGACGACTTTATGACCGCCACCTTCAGCAATGCCGGCTGGCTGGTCCCCCTCGACAATGTTTCACAGGAAAACTTCTCAGCTATCGCCTCCGCCCAGTTGAATCTCAGCACCTACAACAACCACAAGTACCGCCTCCCGGCCAATTTCGGCAGCGTGGTCTTCTTCTACCGCAAAGACCTCTTCGACAAAGAGGGCATCAGCGTACCAACGACCTGGGACGAGCTGGTGGCGGCAGGCAAGAAGCTCACCAAAAACGGCGTCTACGGTCTGAGCATTGCTGGCAAGAACGGCAACACCGAACTGTTTAACGAGATGTGTTACTGGATGGGGCAGGCCGGCGGCGATCCGCTGCATATGGACGCTCCCGGCTCCCGTCAGGCGCTTCAATTCGTTCACGACCTCATCCACGTCCACAAGATCGCACCTCCTGACTCCGTGACCGCCGATTATACGTCGATCCAGACCAGTTTCGAGAACGGCAAGCTGGCGATGTGGATCTCGTGGGACGGCCTCTATGCTGGTACGGCGATGTTCCCGACGGTTGCCAAGAACTATAAACTGGGCATCGCCAATCCGCCAAAGGGTCCGAAGAACAACGGCACGATCATCGCCAACTGGGGCTGGGCCATCAATAAATACTCGAAAAATCAGGATCTGGCCGCCAAATTCATCGATTATGCCGCTTCCCTGCAATCCGAAATTACGCTGGCAAAGACGGGCAGCACGCCATCGCGCACCGATGCGCTCAGCAATCCTGACGTGCAGAAGGCGCTGATTCAGGCAACCTATCTGGCCGACTACGTAAAAAACGTCGAACTGCATTATCGACCGATTACAGCCCATGCGCAGCGCGTCTCCGATGCTTTCGAGCAGGTTGTCAACAAATATTTGAACAATCAGATCGATCTGAATACCTGCGTCACTCAGGGCAAACAGGCCGTCGATCAGGCAATGCAGGGATAATCGTGCGATCCTTTGAGGAAGAGAGGTGTTGTCATGTTTGTAGGGGCCGCAAAGGTTCCTGCGGCTCCATCAGCTGTAGGAATCCGCCGACGCCGCACCCGCCTGCTCCTGCTGGGATATCTGCTTGTTGCTCCAGCTGTGTTCTGGCGTCTAGCCATTGCTATCTATCCATTCTTGAATACAATCTACCAGAGCTTTACCAACAATAGCCCTCTGGCTGGCGTCCCGCGCTTCATCGGGCTGGACAATTTCGTGCGCATGTTCCACGATCCCGTGGTCATGCAGTCGCTGTCGTTCACCTTTGTGTTTACGGCGGCCTCGACGCTGATCCAGCTGGTCTATGCAATGGGCATCGCGCTGCTGCTCAACAGCCAGTTTCGGGCGCGTGGGCTGGTGCGGGCCGTCAACCTGCTGCCCTGGGCCATGCCTGCCATTGTGATTGCGACCGCCTCGCAGTGGATGTTCAACAGTCAGTATGGCATGATCGATGATCTGATCGTGCGTGTGTTGCCGTTTCGCCCGATCTGGCTGGCCGATCCGACCCTGGCCCGTCTGGTGGTAATTCTATTGGATGTGTGGAAAAACGCGCCCTGGGCTTCGATTATTATTCTCGCCGGATTGCAGAATGTACCGCGCGAACTGTATGAGGCGGCGCGGGTCGATGGGGCCTCGTCGTGGCGCACCTTCCGCTCGATCGTACTGCCAATACTGGCCCCGCTGATCTTCACGCTGTTGATCTTCATCTCGACCTATCGCATCCTGACGTTCGATCTGGTCTACGGCCTGACGCAGGGCGGCCCGGGCAACGCTACGACGCTGCTCTCTTACCAGATCTACCAGCTTGCATTTACCGGCCTCTATTACGGCTATGGTTCGGCGGTGGCGGTCTTCGCATTCCTGATCGTGCTGGCGCTGTGCCTGATCTTCTTTCTGTTCATGCGTCGTAGCGAAAACGCTCTTTAAAGGAGGGAGAGTATGTCAACAACCGAAACCTACACACCTCCAGCGCTTGCGCCTGCGACGCGCACCCATCCAGCTCGCCCTAATGCGGGCCGCAAGCTGCTGGGCCAGATCGGACTCTACATCATTGTTGTGCTATTTCTGCTCTTTACATTGCTGCCGATCTACTGGATTGTGCTCTCGGCCTTTACGCCGGTCACAGAGCTGTTCACGTCGCCGCTCAACTACATTCCGCTGCATCCCTCGCTCGAAAACTTTGCGACGGTGGCGCAGGTGGTTTCGCTTGACCAGCAGTTTCTGAATAGCACGATCCTCTCGGTCGCCTCGGCCAGCCTGTCGGTGGTCGTCTGCCTGCTTGCGGCCTACGCCTTCGCGCGTATTCGCTTTCCCGGCAGCAATCTACTATTTCTGCTGCTCCTGCTCTCCGGCTATCTGCCGACCATCGCCATGATCATCCCGCTCTTCCAGCTCTTTCAGAGCCTCTCGCTGCTGGATTCGCTGGCCGGGCTTGTGATTCTGCTGGTCAGCTTCCTGGTGCCAACGAGCGTGTGGATCATGACCTCGTTTGTGCGCCAGATTCCGCTTGAGCTGGAGGAAGCGGCCCAGATCGATGGCGCAAACTTCCTGGAGCGGCTCTGGTACGTGGTTATTCCCGTATTGCGCCCGTCGCTTGCAACCCTTTTTCTGATCAATCTGGTCTCAAGCTGGCAGGAGTTCTTCTTTCCTCTGATCTTCAGTCGCTCAGACGCCTCAGCGACCCTCACACTTGGCATTACGCAGGCAGCGGTCAATCCGCAATATCAGACGGTGGCCTGGGGCAACGAGGCAGCGATGGCGATGATTGTGATCGTACCTATTTTCTTGCTGACCTTGATTTTCCAGAAACAAATAGTCGAAGGGCTGATGGCAGGATCGTTGAAGGGGTAGAATATCACTATTACGTTGTACCAAAGGAGACTCTTACATGACTGTCAAAATCGCCATGATCGGGGCTGGCTCGATTGGCTTTACGCGCACGCTCTTGCGCGATATCCTCTCGGTCCCGGAACTGGCCGACACGACATTTGCCTTTACCGATATTTCTGAGCGCAACCTCGATATGGTGATGCAGCTCTGTCGCCGCGAAATCGCCGCCAGCAAGCTACCCGCCACGATCACGGCCACTACCGATCGACGAGCCGCGATTGCCGAGAGCGATTACGTCATCAGCACGATTCGCCAGGGCGGCCTGGCCGCGTTCCAGAGCGATATCGATATTCCCTTAAAATATGGCGTCGATCAGTGCGTCGGCGATACGCTCTGCGCCGGTGGCATTATGTACGCCCAGCGCACCATTCCAGCCCTGCTGGACTTCTGCAAAGATATTCGTGAGGTCGCCAAACCCGCTGCGCTTTTCCTCAATTACTCGAACCCGATGGCGATGAACGTCTGGGCCTGCAACACATATGGTGGAGTGCAAACAATTGGCCTCTGTCATGGAGTGCAGGGGGCGCACTGGCAGATTACACGCTGCATCGAATTGTGGGCGAAGCGCGAGGGGTTGTTGAAAGAGGATGAGCAGCTGCATCGGCGCGATGTGGACGTTGTGGTGGCGGGCATCAATCATCAGACCTGGTTTATCAAGGTGCAGTGGCGCGGCATGGATATGCTTCCCCAACTGCTCGAACTATTTGAGGCCCATCCAACCTATCGCGAAACCGAGAAGGTTCGTATCGATGTGTTGCGGCGCTTCGGCTACTACAGCACCGAATCAAATGGACATTTAAGCGAATATCTGCCGTGGTATCGTAAACGGGTAGAAGAGATTCCACAATGGATCGATCTCTCAAGCTGGATCAACGGCGAGACAGGCGGCTACCTGCGCGTCTGCACCGAGGGGCGCAACTGGTTCGAGACCGACTTCCCCAACTGGCTGAAAGAAGAACCGCAACCAATCACGCCCGAGCGACGCAGCGAGGAGCATGGTTCTTACATCATCGAAGCGCTGGAGACGGGGCGTACGTATCGCGGCCACTTCAACGTGGTCAACCAGAACCATATTACCAACCTGCCCAACGGCTGCGTGATCGAGATTCCCGGCTATGTGGACAAAAATGGCATCAATATGCCGGTCGTGGGCAAGCTGCCGCTGGCCTGTGCCGCCACCTGTTCAGCAAGCGTGCGGGTGCAGGAGATGGGCATGGAGGCAGCCGTGCATGGCGATCTTACGCTGCTCAAGCAGGCGATGTTGCATGATCCGCTGATCGGGGCGGTCTGCAATCCCGAAGAGATCTGGCAAATGACCGATGAAATGCTCGTGGCGCAGGGGCAGTGGTTGCCGCAATATCAGGGCGAGATTGTCGGGGCGAAGGAGCGTCTGGAGCAGGCCGAGCGCAACGGGAGTCGCGTTAAGCTGGTACAGACGGAGGGCGCGGCGCGGTTGCATACACGCACGGTGGAAGAGATGGCAAGCAATCAGGCCGAAGCCAGGGCCAATACTGCCGCCGCCGATAAGGGGAAGATGACAAAAATTTCATAGTAATCGGGGGCGTATGAGGTGCGGACCTGCCCCGAAGGACATGCTCCGCACTACACACGACTCCGCTACATGACTACGTTGTCATGTGCAGGTAGGAAACGATGGCCCCGCCCAGCGTATCAACGCCGAACAGGATGAAGACGCCGCTACCGAAGCGGGCCAACCCGTCGATCACCTTGCTCGACAGTCCGCTACCGATCAGGATGGCAACGAACATGGCAAGCAGGGTCATCGCCATCGTGAGCACGATCACCACCACGAGGTAGCTTGCAGGCACCGGATGTTCGCCACCGGACTGACCGAGCAGCCAGGTAACGTACGCCGTTCCAACCGTCGTCGG
>JAICIM010000673.1 GCA_025928885.1 Ktedonobacteraceae bacterium
GGAGTCTCTACGGCCAGAGAAATCTTTCAACTCGCACAGACCGACGCGGAGGCTCGCGCCTTTGTGGAGGCCACGCTCACCGAACTCGCCTTCCATATCACGAACCTGACCATTGCACTTGATCCAGAACGGATCGTCATTGGCGGCGGCCTGATGGCCTCTCAAGAGATCATAGTGCCACATCTTGCCGCACACGTAAAACGCTTCGTGCCTTTTCCACCCTCTGTCCTGGCCGCACACTTCACCCAGGATGCAGGATTGATGGGCGCAATTGCTCTGGCATTGTCATAATACCTTGTCGTGTAACAACGATCAAAGATAACCTGACCCTGCGCATCACCGCAAACGCCAGCGGCGGCCCCAACATCGACTACGTACAGATCAACGCCGCTTGATCCTCCTTCTCAATGAAGAAGCGGCAAGAAGTGTTCTCCACTTCTTGCCGCTTCTTTCGTTATATACTCTTTAAATCTCTATTGGACTTTTGAGAGTGGACCGGCATTATTGGCGAAGGTGCCGGAGTTCAGGGCCAGAATGCCAGCTTTGTGAGCGCCGTTGAAGGGGGTCACGACCGGCGCTTTGGCTCCCGGCTCACAACCCAGCTTGAATGGCGCGTCGGGATCGCTGAACCACAAACCCAGGTGATACTGATTGGCGGGAGCAAAGGTCGTTGTCGCGCCGCCCGGGGAGACTGAGAAGGTCTTGGCGCTAAAGATGCCACGTACCACCACGTTGCCGTTGCCGTCTGCGTCGGTGAAGATTGCCCCCTGATACCACGAGATGCCAAACGGCTTGTTGGGCAGTTGGGTCACAAACAGCGTATATTTCTGCTTCGGAGCCAGGCCATAGACATTGAACTTCATCGTTTCGTTGAGGCCATCGGAATAGATCGCCGCGTCGCCGCGTGCATGGGGCAGGCAGTTTTGCACCGCAGAACCGGCAGCGCTCATCGGGAAGGAATAGGTGCGGTCCCCCTGCACAGAAACCTGACTCTGCGCCTCTGTGACATCGAGCGTCGAACTCTTGATCTTAGAAAGCGGACCAGCATTGTCAGGGAAGTTGCTGGTGTTCAAAGCGAGGATACCAGCCTTGTGAGCGCCGTTGAAGGGGGTCACGACCGGCGCTTTGGCTCCCGGCTCACAACCCAGCTTGAATGGCGCGTCGGGATCGCTGAACCACAAACCCAGGTGATACTGATTGGTGGGAGCGAAGGTCGCCGTCGCGCCGCCCGGGGAGACTGAGAAGGTCTTGGCATCGAGAATACCGCGCACAACGACGCTCCCGTTGCCATCGCCATCGGTGAAGATCGCCCCCTGATACCACGAGATGCCAAACGGCTTGTTGGGCAACTGGGTCACAAACAACGTATATTTCTGCTTCGGGGCCAGACTATAGACGTTGAACTTCATCGTATCGTTGAGGTTATCTGAAAGCACGGTGACCTCGCCCCGCGCGTGGGGCAGACATTTCTGAATGGCAGCACCCGCCGCCACCACCGCAAACTTTGTCGTTGCGCCTTTGCCTTGCGATGAGGACGCCTGACCCTGCGCCTGTGTCGCCGCGCTGCTCGGTATTGTTGTGGCAGCGGGATCAGAGCCACAGGCGGCCAGTATCGCCATTATCAAGAGACTAAAACTACCAAACAACAGGTTTTTTATACGTCCTGTCGATTTCATCTATAATTCCTTTCGCTACGCATCACTTTTCTTTCGCGCTTCCGCGCTCTCATGTGCAGAGTCTACTCCCTTTCCCCCTGTTAACTCATCGGTAGAATTACCCACACAACTCAGTAGCATTACCCATTTCACCAACGCACCCTCTGTAAGCCTCTCAAGAAGGTCTGTCACGTTTCCTGGTTCCCCATTCGTGCTACCACTAAGACCAAAAATTTGCGAATAAAGGAGTCAATGGTGAAGCGAGAGATACAGACCGACACGGCCCGATCCCGCCCTGCAGAGCTGGCAACGGTGATTGCAATCATCTCGGCGGTGGTATTGATGCTCTTGATTTTCGTCGGCTCACGAGGGATGCGCGACTTTGACTCAGCCCTGATTGGCTATGCCGTCGCAACCCTGTTCGCCGTTGTAGCGCTGACCTATCGCTATGCGCTCTGGATCAGCCGTCCTCCCACCTGGCGCTATTTTCGTGCTGGCTGGGCCAATTTCTTCTCGTGGCGCAATTTTCGCAATTACACGTTATTGATCCCGAAAGCGTGGTGGACCGATATTTTCGGTCAAACGTTTATCCTCAAACGCGGCCTGCGGCGCTGGATTACGCATATGTGCATCTTCTGGGGGGTGCTGCTCTCGCTGGCGATTACGCTGCCACTCACCTTCGGCTGGCTGCACTTTACGCTGCTGCCAGGCTCGCTGTACCGGCTCTGGTTCTTTGGCGTCCCGCTCTTTATCTTCCCGATCTCATCCGTCATTGGCTTCACTATCTATCACGGGCTGGATTTCTCGGCCCTGCTGCTGATGGTTGGGCTGCTGCTCGCGCTCTGGCGGCGCATTACAGACGCGGGACAGCTCGCCATCCAGCGCTTCGGCTTCGACCTGCTGCCTCTGGTGATGCTGGTGGCGATCAGCGTGACGGGCCTTGCGCTCACCGCCTCGTCCTCATGGTGGGGGGGCCGCTTCTACTGGTTCCTCTCGCTGACCCATCAGGCGATCGTCGTCGTCTGGTTGCTCTCGCTACCGTTTGGCAAGTTCTTCCATATCATCGAGCGTCCCGCCAGCATTGGCGTCTCGCTCTATCAAACGGTGAATCAAGACGTGGAACACTACGATACGCGCCCCCAGACGGGCCGCTGTCGGCGTTGTGGGCAAGAGCTACCATCACAGCAGTTCGTTCAGGACTTGCAAGCGGTTTTAGGCGACCTCGGCCAGCATTACGACCTGGGCGACGATCGCGGTGTGCTCCAGGAGTACTGTCCCACCTGCAAACGCGTGCTGCGCGGCGAAGCGTACTACCAGCTGATGGGAAAGCGCTTCCTCTAGATCAGGGAGAAAAACATGTCAGTCAATAAAGATATCTTTGAGCCAGGTCGTGATTTCAATTACGATTTTGAATCCGCCGGCAGGCCCGCAACAGGATGGCGGGAGGCAACGCGACTGGCCGAGACGCTGGTGCCAACCCATTGTGCCTTCTGCGGGGTGCAATGCGGCATGAACCTCAAGGTGGCCGATGGCAAGGTAATCGGGGTTGAGCCGCGCGACTTCCCGCATAATCGCGGCTCGCTCTGTCCAAAGGGCGTCGTCGCCTATCAGCAGGTCGAGCATCCCGACCGTTTGCGCTATCCCATGATGCGGCGCGGCGGCAAGGGCAGTCCGCTGGAGCGAGCCACCTGGGACGAGGCGCTCGACTATATTGTGTCGCGCTGGCAGAGCATCCAGGCCGAATATGGCAAAGATGCCGTCTCCATTTATAGCGGCTCCTCGATGACAAACGAGAAATGCTACGTCATGGGTAAGTTCGCCCGCGTGGCCCTGGGGACGCGCCACGTCGATTACAACGGACGCCTATGCATGTCCTCGTCGGCGATGGCCTACGCCCGCGCCTTTGGCATCGATCGCTCCCCCCTGCCGATGACCGATATCCCCCTGACCGATTGCATACTGGCCGTTGGCGTCAACGTCGCAGAGTGCTTCCCC
>JAICIM010000656.1 GCA_025928885.1 Ktedonobacteraceae bacterium
CAGCGAGAACGGATCGAGGTACCGGCGCTGGTGTCCGAGCCAGGATATACGCCCCAGGAGCATATGGCGGCGCGTCCAACGCTGGAGGTGAACGGCATATGGGGAGGGTTTCAGGGCGAAGGGGTGAAGACGGTGCTGCCAGCGGAGGCGCACGCCAAGATTACGTGCCGTCTGGTGGTCGATCAGGAACCCGCCACGATTGTCGATCTGATTACCAGGCATGTCGAGAAGCATACGCCTCCTGGTGTGCAGGTGACGGTGCGTCCGCTCCCAGGCTCGGCGCGGCCCTATCTGATCCCCGCCGATCACTGGGGAAACCAGGCGGCGGCGGCTGTGCTGGAAGAGGTGTATGGCAAAGCGCCCTATCATCTGCGCGTCGGTGGAAGCATTCCTGTCTGCGAACTCTTTTTGCGCTATCTCGGCGCTTCCACGGTCGGTTTTGCCTTTGGCCTCAATGATGAGCAGATTCATGCACCCGATGAATTCTTCCGCTTGAGCAGCTTCCGACGCGGCCCCCTGGCCTACGCAAGACTGCTCCATCGTCTGGCCCAGCAAGCACGCTAAAGAGATTTATGCCCCGGCAATGTGATTCGTAGTTGCGCGACTTTATCGCGCTCGGACCCAATTCTCAAAAGTGGCCCCAGCGCGATAAAGTCGCGCAACTACGAAATACTTTATAAAAACCTATTATCATCATCTATTTGTCAAAGCGGTTTACGCCCCCACACACTTTTATAGTGCCAGATGCCCTTAAATTCGGGGGCATACAATTCTCGCTCCATCGCCTGCAGGAGCAGCTGATACTCCTGCTCTTTGACCACCTGGACCGTATTCACCAGATAGGGTTGCATGAGGGTATAAAGGACCACGATATCGCGCATGATTTGCTGATGGGCCGGAGCACCCCACGACCAATCCAGATGATACTCCTGCTCGCCTGACACGGGGATGCCTGCCTGAGCAAACAAAGCGCCCATTTTCGTGCCTGCCCCGACGTAGGCGTTCGGGGCCGTCTGAGGTGCGCGGCCATCGCGTTTCCAGCCCTCCCAGATGAGCGCCAGGATCTGATTGAAGGCGGGGCTATTGGTCTCGTTGGTGATGATTTCGGTCGAGCGGATGGTGCCACCCGGCGTGGTGATGTTCAGCATCTCTTGCAGCAGTGGAGGCCAGAGCTGCTCTTTGAGAAACCATTCCAGCAGACGCGCATTCACAAAATCAAAGGTGATATCCTCAAAATTCCAGGGTTGCAAGACATCCATGACGCGCAGTTCGGCGTTGTGGAGCTTGCGCACTCTGGCGAAAGCCCGCCCATAGTCAATCATCTGCTTGCTGATATCAACCCCGACTGCGTGGATATGTGGATATTTAAAGGCGACCTGTAAAATCCAGGAGGCCGGGCCGCAGGCGACATCGAGAACGCTGTGCAGGCTGGATGGGTCAGTATCGCCAGGGAAAAGATTCCCCATCGTCTGATTCATGAGGTGATCTTGATCGATGAGGCGCTGCATCTCTGCGCCGCTGCGATGATCAACGACATATGTATTGGTCTCATTGTTCATAGGGCATCCACGCTCCTTTTTCCCTCCTGCTTGCTGCTCTCTATCCTCGCCTGTGACTGGAGAATCCGTCGGATGGAGCAACAGCACGATGTTCCTGTGTTATGGCTCTCTGGCGAATAGCACAGCTTTAGCATATCATCGCGCCCAGGCCGGGTCAAGGTCTTTTAGGAAGTTGTGGCGAGAGAAGAGCGACAATGATGTGTACATCCGCAATGAGAGCTACGTGATAAAAGTGGCAGTAGCGACGTAGAATTCTATATTATCTATCACAAGGTATTTCGTAGTTGCGCGACTTTATCGCGCTCGGACCCAGTTCTCAAAAGAGGCACCAGCGCGATACAGTTTGAAATATTTCTACATGCTTGCTTACATGGCCTGCTGACAGAGAATATGTAAGTCAAGCGATTGTTGTATGACGCATGGAGGTGCTGGATCATGAAGCATAATGGTCGCTTCTTTCCCCTGTTCTACTCCCGTCGTATCGGTGTTTTCCTGTTAGCCGTCTCCCTGGCCTGTCTCATGCTATTGAGCGCCTGTGGAGGGAGCAGCGCCGCTCCAAACACTGGTGGCGCTCCCTCCAAGAAGGGCGGCACGCTTGATGTTGGTTTAATCGCCGAGCCAACCACGCTCGATCCGCTGAAATCGGCCTCGCTGTATGACTCTGATATTATGGTGAATATGTACGATACGCTTTTTAAGTATGATGAGAAGAACCAGATTCAGCCCCTGCTGGTCTCATCCTATTCGTACCCGTCTCCAACCGTTTTACAGCTCACCTTGCATACCGGAGTCACATTCCATGATGGCACGCCCTTCAATGCCGACGCCGTGCTGTTCAATCTCAACCGTTTCATCTCCGACAAAGCCTCGCCACGCTATACCGATGTTAAAGATATTACGGCTGTGACAAAAGTGAACGATTCAGAGGTCCAGATCAAGCTCAAACAACCCTTTGCCCCCTTGCTCAACGCGCTGACCGGCGATGTCGGGATGATGCTCTCGCCCACCGCTGTGCAAAAGGTTGGCTCGAAGCTGGGCAATACGCCAACCGGCGTTGGCAGCGGCCCCTTTGTTTTTGGCGAGTGGATCAAGGGCGATCACCTGCTGCTCAAGGCGAATCCCAACTATTGGAGGAAAGATACCGATGGGAGCCGCCTGCCCTATTTGCAGTCCGTTCGTTACCACACCATTACCGATGCGACCGTGATGTACAACAATCTGGAGACCAACCAGATCCAGGTGGCCTCGAACATCGATCCGAACAACGTGGCGCAAATCAAGGCCAATTCCAGCCTCACCTATCGGCAGATTGCCGGACCCGGTTTTCAGAGCCTCCAGTTGAATATCTCGCAGCCCCCGCTGAACAATGTGCATGTGCGCCGCGCCATTGCGCTGGGAATTAATCGGCAAGAGATTCTGGATCACGTGCTCAAGGGCGTTGGCCTTGTGGCGCAGGGACCGCTCACGCCCGCAACCTGGGCCTATGATAAGAATTACAAGGGCCTGTCCTATGATACGGCGAAGGCGAAGGCCGAACTGGCGCAATCTGGTCTGACCGGCAACATCTCGTTCACGTTGTCGGTAACTGGTGGGAACCCGACGACCTCGCAGGAGGTGCAGTTTATTCAATCCCAACTGCAAGCGATCGGCATCACCATGAACATCAAGCAGGAAACCTTTACCACGCTCGTCACCGATTTCCAGACCTACCATTATCAGGCCGTCTTCATCGGTTGGACCGGCTCGCTGGACCCCGATGGCACTCTGTACGCGATGTTTAGCTCAAACGGCGGCTTCAACTATACCTATTACAAAAATCCACAGCTAGACGCCCTGCTCGATAAAGGGCGCACCACGCTCGATCAGGCGCAACGTATCGCTGCATATCAAAAAGCGCAACAGCTCATCGTGGAGGATGCCTCCCGCGTCTTCCTCACATGTACAGTCGTCTACCAGGCAACCAGTAGCAGCGTCAAAAACTACTTCCTGAGTCCAGGCAACTCTATCGACCTTAGTAGCGTCTATGTCGCATCCTGAGACCGCCATAGAACCTGGGAGTGCTCCCCCTGTCGTAGCCGCGCGACTTCATCGCGCTCGTGAGAAGAGGAGCGCTCCCCTGTCGTAGCCGCGCGACTTCATCGCGCTCGTGAGAAGAGGAGTGCTCCCCTGTCGTAGCCGCGCGACTTTATCGCGCTCGTGAGAAGAGGAGCGCTCCCCTGTCGTAGCCGCGCGACTTCATCGCGCTCGTGAGA
>JAICIM010000626.1 GCA_025928885.1 Ktedonobacteraceae bacterium
TCACCAGCGCGATAAAGTCGCGCGACTACGAACCACTTTGGAGGATTATTCGCTCGATTTGTAAATGTCGTAAACAAAAGCGATGGAACGATACATATGCATCGTTCCATCCTCACAATGAAGCGCTTGTTTGCCCTCTCAGTATTTATCCCTTAACCCCGGTCAGGGTGATGCCCTGAATGAAGGTCTTCTGGGCAAAGAAGAAGAGGATCACCACTGGGATTACCACTACCGTGCTTGCGGCCATCAGCGGGCCGAACTCGGTCTTGTACTGGCCCTGGAAGAACGAGAGGCCCAGCGAGACTGTGTACTTCGACGTATCGCTTAGATAAATCAGGGGGCCGAGAAAATCGCTCCAATTGTTCAAGAACTGGAAGAGCGCCACCGCTGCCAGTGCGGGCTTTGAGAGCGGCAGCACGAGGCTCCAGAAGATACGTAGCTCGTTTGCTCCGTCGATCCGTGCCGCCTCTAGCAGCTCGTTTGGAATGGTCATAAAGAACTGGCGCAACAGGAAGATGTAGAGAGGAACGCCCAGGAAGTGTGGCACGATCAGGGGGAGATAGGTATCGGTCCAGCCCAGCGTGCGGAAGGTTGAGAAGAGCGGCACCATCGTGGCGTAGAAGGGGATCATGGTGGTGCTGAGAATCAGGACGAAGAGCGGCGTCCGTAACGGCCAGTCGATCTTTGCCAACCCATAGGACACAAACGAGCAGGAGAAGACCGCCCCAACGACGCTGAACAGGCAGATCACCAGCGTATTGATGATATAGAGGCCAAACGGCACCATCGTTAAGCCGTAGAGATAATGTTCCAGGGTGACCGGATCGGGGAACCAGACGACCGGGAAGGCGTTGAGCTGGCTATCGATCTTGAACGAGCCTGTCACCATCCAGAAAAATGGTATGAGGAAGATCAGGCTGAGCACAATCAAGACCGCGTGGGTTGCGATCTTCTGGAGCAATCGATTGATCCTCTGCTGGCTCTGCTCTTTCTGGCTGGCATCGCTGGTGGACTGCTGAATCGTTATGTTCGACGTGGTTGCCATTGCTTATGCACCTCCATAATAGACGCGTTTGCCGACGAAGCGGAAGACCAGAGTGGTACAGATGACGATAATGATGAAGAGCACCCAGGCGATGGCGCTGGCGTAGCCCACTTTGAAGTAGCGGAAAGCGTTCTGGTAGAGGTAGAGGGGCGCGATGAGCGCAGAACCTGCCGGATCGCCATTGCCCCCGGTCAGCACATAGACGGGCGTGAAGTACTGGAAGCCAGCGATCAATCCTGTGACCAGGGCAAAGAGCAGGTGTGGACTGAGGAAGGGCAGCGTCACATGAAGGAAGCGTTCCCAGACGTTGGCCCCATCGACCTGCGCGGCATCGTGCAGATCACGCGGCACATCCTGTAAGCCAGCCAGCAAAATAATCATCAGGTTGCCAACGCCCCACAGGCTGATCAGGATGAAGGCGGGCTTGGACCAGTAGATGCTGGAGAGCCAGCCCGGACCATCGACGCCAACCGCCCGCAGCATGTTGTTAAGAATGCCATACTGTGGATTCAAGACGTAGCTCCACACCACCGACGCCGCCACAATCGGCATGATGCTCGGTATGTAGAAGATGGTGCGGTAGATGGCCTGAATGCGCGTCTTGATGTTGAGCAGCAGGGCCAGCGCGAGGGCAAGAATGATGCCCAGCGGCACGGAAAAGATCAGGATGTAGACGGTGTTGCCAAGCGACATCCACCAGTTGTCATCGGAGAGCAGATCGACATAGTTAACCAGTCCGATCCATTTAAAATCGCCAAAGAACGAATAGCTGGTAAAACTGTAGTAGAGCGAGGCCAGTACGGGATAGGCGACGAAGAGCAGCAAGCCGATGATGGCTGGAGAGGTGAAGAAGAGTCCCCAGAGAAAATTGCGTCGCGCCCGCGAACTGCGGCGTGGTTGGCTGCTTCGGCTCATCTGCGTTGAGCTAACTGTGGTCACGGATAACCTCCTCGTTCGTGCGACCGTGAGAGTCCAATCTACGCAAATACTATCGTCATGTCACAGACCATGCTCGCGGTTGAAGCGCTCCCACTCTTTCATGGTCAGAGCCTTTGCCTGTTTCATCGCCTCTAAAGGCGTCATCTGTCCATAGATGGCGTCGCTCACGAACTGGTCGAGAATGCCGGTGTAGAAGGCTCCGACGGGGATAGCGGGGCGCGAATGTTTGGCGTTGACCAGGGTTGTATAGTATGGCCCCATCACGGGATCATTCTTGATATCCTCCAGCACTGGCGCTTTGCGATAGGCGGGCGGAAAACCAACCGTTTCCCACGCGGCGCGTAAGCCCTGGTCGGTGACCGAGACCCACTTGATGAACTCCCAGGCGGCGTCGGGATTCTTCGCTCCTTTGGGAATGAAGAGGCTCCAACCGCCGAGCCAGCCGCCAGCACCAGGGGTCGTTGCGCCCGGCCCCTGGGAAGGCAGCAGAGTCGCGCCAATCTTCAGATCAGGTTTTGTCTGAACCATGCTCCTGTATTGCGATGCCACGATCGGTGCCATTGCAACATTGCCAGTGGAGAAGACGTGGAGTTGCAGATTGGGTGGACTGACCGCCAACTTGTCGGCACCACCGGCGTTTTTGGCGTAGTTTGCCATCCATTCCAGCGCCTTGACGACATACTCGTTGTCTGGTGTGACCACCTGCTTCTCGCGATCATAAAACTCGCCGCCAAAGGCCCAGCCCCAGGTAAAGAGCGAGTTGCTAAACCCGTAGTTATCCCAGGGGATCAGGCCAATGCGCGAGATATTCCCATTTGTCTGTTTGTTGATCTTTCTGGAGAACTCGTCAACCTCTTCAATTGTTTTTGGTGGCGTGTTGGGATCGAGACCGGCATCTTCAAAGACCTGTTTGTTCCAGAAGAAGGGAAAGTTCGCGTCGGCATCCCACTGGACCTGCCAGACCTTCCCCTGCCAGTTCATATCGTTCCAGGCCGCTGTGAAGAAATCGTCGGCTCCCAGTCCCTCGCGTTGCAAATAGGGGGTCAGATCGGTCATGACGCCGAGGGAGGCGAATTGAGGTGTGCTGAAAGGGGTGATTTGTGCGAGATCGGGGGGATGACCGGCAGCGATTGCTGTGAGGAGCTTGGGATTATCACCGCCGCCGCTGCTGCCAGCCGGGGCATAGGTGATTTTGATGCCAATATCCTGTTGGGCCTGTTCGAAGCGTTGCGCCAACTGTATCCAGTGGACGTTATCGGTGCCACCAAAGATATTGTACAGTTCGATCACGGTCTTACGCCCGGCGGCGGCCTCCTTGCCTTGCGCCTGCAAAACGGTTATTGAGGGTTTCCCCAGCGTAAAACCACAACTTGAGAGCGAGAGCGCTGTGGCTCCCATGCCAAAAGCTTTCAAGGCTTCGCGACGCGTGAAATTGCGCCTGCCCGCTCGCTCACGATTGTCAGCCATATTTTCTCTCCTGGAAAATACTATTCAACGAACTATCGGCGACAAGCGTTTCATGTGATAGTAACAATAATAACATTACGCTTTCATTTGCTACAAGTCGCTTTCATAGCAAAATCTCCGAAAGGATTCATAAGGTGATACAGGGAAAGCAGGTGGAGGGGAGGATGATGGATCGAGGTAGGCGACGCCTACCTCGATCCATCATCCTCCCCTCCACCTGCTTTCCCTGTATCACCGATACGCTCAGTCTACTTTCAAGATGAGCTTGCCGAAGTTTTTATTTTCGCCCATTGCTTTGTGGGCTGCGCCGATCTCGTGGAGCGGATAGACCTGTTCGATAACCGGGATGATGCGGCTGCTGGCAAACTGGGGGATGACCTGCTGAGCGAAAAGGCGGGTCACGGTCAGCTTCTCCTCCAGCGTGCGTGTGCGCAGGGTGACGCCACGAATCTGGATGCGCTTGCCCATCATTTTTCCCAGATTCACCTGTGCCGCTGCACCGCCGAGCGTCGCCAGGAAAACCAGTCGTCCCCAGGGCGCTAGCGCGTCCAGATTTTGCTCCATATAGGCCGCGCCGATGAAGTCCAGCACCACATTCACGCCCCCGCCATGCGTCAATTGCAGCACCTCGCTGGCGAAGTTCTGCGCCGTCAGGCCGACATCTAA
>JAICIM010000260.1 GCA_025928885.1 Ktedonobacteraceae bacterium
GGTTTGACGAAATCGAAGCGCTCAAAGAGTTGATCATGCGCTCGAAAAGCTACTGGGGGTATGATCGACCGTTCTTAGAGGCGTATCGTGCTCATTTGCTTCTCTCTGCTGAAGCTCTTGAGCACAATCCTGTCTATTGTGTTGAGGTTGGGGAGGCCATTGCTGGTGTCTCACATCTCATCGTGGTCAGTGATGAGGAAATATGCCTCAACCATCTCTTTGTTGAACCAGCTTTCATTGGCCAGGGGATCGGCACGCTTCTCTGGCAACATGCCGTGGAACAGGCTCGACGGCGGGGTGCCAGAGCGCTTGTCTTTAAGGCTGACCCACATGCGTGTTCCTTTTATGAGCGTATGGGTGCAGTCGTCGTTGGCGAAAAGCTCTCCACGATTCTCCCCGGACGCAAGGTCCCTCATATGTGCTATGAATTGTAAGGGATGCAGGGCATCGCGAAGACGGCCAGGAAACCCAGTAAAGTGCGACGCTTGAGACGCCCCCAGCACTCCTACGCCTCCGATCAGCACGGCTCTGTAGGGATCGTCGTGGCCCCTCCTGGACAACGACTCCTCGTCTCCCAACTCACGATCACAGGTGGCAAAATCGCCCGGATCAATGTAATTGCTGACCCAACATGCTTGAGCCAATTGCATCTTTCGCTGCTTTCTAACCCGGGGCCTCTCCGTTTTTCTCCCCTCTCAATGACACAACCGTTGGGATGATCATACGCCCTCCTCCAGATCTCCGGGGCGAGCGAACCTTCTCGCGAGAACTACGAGAGCATTCACTCAGCCCGAAGATACAGGACAAATGGACCGGTCAAGGTGATTTTTGGAGTGAAGGTGATTGTCCCCGCTCTCTCAACAAGCATCTCACCATCGGATAGCGTCTGACGGCTGGAGACGCTAAACCACTCGACGGTGTAGATACCCGGCTCCAATGTCACAGTGAATGGAGAGGCAGACTCGTCTGGTTGGAGCACCAGGTATTCCTTGCCAGGATGAGCGAGGACGTAACTGGTTGAGCTGAGGTCGGAGCGCGGCTCCATCGCGATCAACCGGATGTGCGAGGCAAAGCGCAACGTATCTCCCATCGCGTAGCGAGCGGGTTCAAGTGACTCGTAGGAGGGAACGCCCAACGTTGGATCAAGCGGATGAACGACATCGATGATCCCATAGTCCATCAGGATCGGATGGTGGCCGCGCAGAAAAGATTTCCAGGCCCACAACGCGTTCCCTCCGCCTGGAGCGTAGTGATCCGTATCGCTGAGCACCACCTTCCTTCCCTGATTTTCGGGCGGATTCGTCACCCATCGGCCATTGGGGATCTCATCATCGTACCCCGGCGAAATCCAGTCTGCCGGGCTGCTCCACAACACATCATTGACGGATGCTTGATCTGGGACAGGAACCTGCATCGTCATCCCGATAGGATGCCTCTCGTATCCCTGCTGCTGTTCGTAGTGCCTGACGAAATACATCACCCAGTACTGCCATGCGGTGGAGTCGCCCCAGTCAACCGGACCGGACAATCCCAGTGCCTCTATGAAGCTCTGATCGACAAATCCGCCCCCCGATGATTCATTGGCTACCTCATAGAGGACATTGGGAAGATCAGCTACAGTGTCCACGACCTTGCGCATATATGCTTCCTGCAACTCCTGGACACGCGGATCAAGCGGAAGCACCTGGTAATCAAGAATCGAGGTAAGAGAGATCCCGTTGATATTATTGTTGGCATGGAAGGGATGTCCCTCAATATGGTCAGGTGGTGGACTGAGATGGAGTCCCCAACCATCGAAGAACATGACTGCAACATAGATGCCTTCCTTGCCCGCAGCCAACACACGCTCACGGAGTCGGGCGAAGTAAGCATCGTCGAAGCGGGAGAGATCGAACTTCGGCTTACCATCTTTTGCAGGCCCTGGACCAGTTCTTTGCCACGGCTGTGGCGTCATACACAAATGGAACCCGCCTCCTGCTGCCTGGGACGTGAAGTGTTCCCAGCGCCAGAGCCGGATAAAGTTGTGTCCATGAGCCTTGAGAAACGTAAGGTATGCGCCGTAATCATTCTGTTCTGCTACCTGGGAGCAGGCCGGGCCAGGACCAAGCCCATCATGAAAGTTATTCCAAATATGGGAGCCGGTCAGGTAGACCGCCTTCTGCGAGCCTGCTGAGCCAGAGGCAACGGTGAAATAGCGCGGATTGGATGGACAGACTATCAGGGGTCCCGGAGCATACTCTGAAAACAGAGAATCTTGCGATAATACATGTTTCTCGGACATATGCAGCTGCTCCTTCTTTTCTCAACATATACTTCTGCCACGATGACGTGCCATATTGGTTCAATAAACAAGCTCGGGATCAGCCATATGCCAATTTCCCCGCCCTCTTGATGCACGCCTGTGCGTGGAAACGATAGGTCTATCATAGCAAAAGATGCGGTCCGTCTCCTTGTAAAAATTCAATCAATTGGCAGTTGGCCGAGAGACTGACGCTGTTGTGGGTTTTGAGCGCAGAGCCTGCGGCGCAACCGCAAGTAGTCGGTTGGGCTGTAGCCAGTCAACGTCACAAAATCCTTGTTGAAGTGTGATTGATCATAGAAACCTGCCTGATGTGCGATGAGCGTCCAATCAACCGGTTGCATTGGATCAATTGAGCGCAGGACATGGAAAAAACGCGAAAGCCGTGCGAATTCCTTCGGGGGGATGCCGATGAACCGCTTGAACTGAGTGTTCAAATGGTTCTGGCTGATCCCAAGTTGCTCACTAAGCTTGCGAATCGACAGCACACCACGCTGGTGGGTAATCTCCCCAAGAGCCTGATGGACCAGACCTGAACTCTGCGGCACCCAGGAAAGGCGAGCAAGCAAAAGCTGCTCGAAGAGGGCAAATCCTGCCTGGAGAGTCGATGCGTCATGGAGCTGTTCCCGTAGTTCGGCGGCAAAGTGTCCCCAGAGGGCATCCAGTGCTACAACCTGGTTGTGTAATTCAGAAAGGGGAAGGTGCAAGAATGGAGCGGCTCCCCCCGGTTTAAAGTGGATGCCGAAAAATTGGACGGAGGATGGCCAATCGACGATGTGGTAGGAGCTGAACATTCCTACCCACCAGCTCTGCGTACAGGTAACAAAGGGTTGGGCTTGATCCGACGTAGACACGGAGAAGGCCTGACCGAAGTTCACCATCAAGTGCAATGATGGCAAAGGGAACGTTTTCAAACGGGAATGGGGTGCAACGCCATCCAGGTAATAGAGGTCATCAATATAAGAGTTGAGCGGAGGAGATGGGATGTGGCTCGTGTAAATCATGCAAAGAACCCTCGTCTATTTCTAAGGTGCTAAACGTGTTACTCCCTCGGTCATCACAAGCACAATATCATGAGCCAGTTATTTTTCGGCCCGATTGCCTATTGCTTGTGATCTGCCTCCACCATAGTATGGGAAGCGGCGGGAGCATTGTCAACACGATCCGCCAGTGTCCTTGCAGAGGACGTTCACACCAGGTTTCAAATTTGGGACCCGATGAGGCAGTTTTCTTACCAAAAGTGAGACAGAGCCACATAGTAGGGGATGTATCATTGAATAATGTGAGGAAGCTGTGAGGGAACGATGAGCGTTCGATGAGTTATTTCCCTTGTACTTCGCCCCCACCTGGCCGCATACTTGAGAGCAGGTTTCTTGATAAAGGTGGAAAGAGAATATGTTTGTCGATGAGATTAACGATGAAACGAGGGAATAATTTTATGGATATGCAACGACGTTCCCAGAGACTCTGCATCATCTTTAGCCTTCTGATACTGCTCTGCGCCTGCGGCCAATCTGAGAAAGAGAGCAGAACTGCCACGCCATCGCCCTCTCCTACAGCCCCAACAGAGGCGACACAGACCTGTCCCACAGCCGGAAAAGCACGCGCAGCTGTTCTGCCAGCTATGCCAACAAGTGGGCAGGAGAACCTGATCTATGCCTCTCAATCCACTACTACCGACGATACGACAACTTTGCAGCGTTACAACGTGGCGACGGGAAAAACCAGAACGCTTGTCAAAGGCAAGATCACTCAGCGAGCCATTTCACCCGATGGGCAATGGATGGCTCTGACGGTAGTTTTGCAGGGCCAATGGGCTATTCAACTTATCCGCATGGATGGTCAGCAGTTGCAGACGCTCTATTGCGCTTCCTACTTCACAGCCCTGCATTTCTCGCCTGATCAACACTCCCTGGCATTTGTGCAAACAGGTCCTTACGATCCCTCTGCGAAAACGTTCGGACCTGTGCCGGGCAAGCTGGATATTCTCGATCTTGCCAGCGGCAAGCTGGGCGTATTCTACTCTGGCCCTGACCTTGCCGATCTCCTCTTCTCGCCTGATGCGCACTCGTTAGCATTTACGGAGGCGGCAAATCCCAATTCAGCCAGTAATGCACTGATCATTGATATACTCGATCTCACGACGGGAAAAGTGCATGCGGTGATGTCAGACCACCAGCCAGGCTTTCCAATGTCCAATCACCAGGGACAGGCATCAACCTCTCAGTCGTCAACACGCTTGTTGTCATCCTCCTTGAAGTGGAGAGCCGAGCGTCCCTTGAGCGGAAAAGCGTGGAATAGCCTGTATCCGCTACAATGGGCGAGGAATGGGAGCCTCTTTGTCTCTCTTGGATGGCTGGCAACTCCGAGTTCAACACGTCGGCTCTACCTCTTGCATGACACTGGCAAAGAGGCAGCTCAGCAGCAGGGCAACCTCCAATACATTGCAGCCAATGATGATCAACAGGACCCCTGCGAACGCTTCTCTGTGACATCAGATAACCAGTATCTCGTTTGCAACAGGTATGATCCTTTTGCCGGTTATCCTGGGGAGCAGCCCACGGCAGCGACTATCACGGTACGGCCAATCACGGGAGGAACATTTCATACGATCTATCGCGATCCCCAGGGAGATGTCTACCTGGAAGCTCTCCACGATTCAACGCTGCTCATGACTCACTCCAATACAGTATGGAAGATCAACCTCAATGGCAGCGGATTAACCCGGCTGATGACCATACCCTCGAACGCTTCGATAGACCTGGTGCCGATCGCTTCTCATGCGCAGTACGCTCTCATGCTGACCCATCGTAATAACGACGAAAACGATGTACTTATCGGCTCCCTCAACGGTGGCACGCCAGAAACCATTGTGAAAACGACCAATGAAACGTTAGATGTGATCGGATGGGCCAGTTGAATAGAGCTACTTCATATGCGCTTTGCAGCGTTCATCGAGCAAGAAGCATGTCTGCCTTAGTCGTCAACGGAACACGTTCGCTTGCTGAAAATACTGTTCCAGCCTCCAGGTGGCTGCATCTTCTTTCCTGAAGTTGTTCTTGATGAGCCTCTGTTTTCGTTTCCGGTTTTGTCCTCACCGGAAAGAATATATAGGCAGATGACACTTGCAAAATGCAAGTTATTTGCGAAAGGATCAGATGGAATGAATACAGCGGCTCTCGAACGCGAACAAGTGACCCGGCCTTTAGAGGACATTTTTCCCATTGTTCTTGCTGATGGAACAGATTCTGCGAATACGAAAGCGAGAGAGGGGAGGAAAGAGCAGTCGGTGACGGTGGCTTTGGGTTTCTTGATCGGCTGTGTTACTTTGATGATGACAGGCTTTTCAATCATTCTTCCTGTGTTTCCCCAGAGATTGCAGGCGTTAGGGCTTGGAGTGGAAACGCTGGCGCTGATGGAGGGCGCGTTTGGATTGGGAATGTTCCTTTTCAGCACCCCAATGGGTATCTTGTCGGGACGAGTTGGGCGCAAGACGATCCTGTTTGTGTCGCTGGCAGGCTATATTGTGACGAATCTCCTCCTGGCATTCGTGAACGTGCCGCTGCTGTTCGTGCCTATTCGGTTCGTGGAGGGGGCATTGCTGGCAGGAGTGGGACCGGTCGCCATGTCGATGATTGGCGATACGGTTCCAGGCGAGAAACAGGGGCGCTGGATTGGTCTGATGACGACGGCTCAGGCGGTGGGGATAGCCATAGGCCCTGGCATCGGCGCCTATCTCTATCAGGCGCTTGGCTTTACCGCTCCCTTTCTGCTCACGGCAGGGGTCGCACTGGTGGCGGCTCTGTTGGCGATCTTTATGGTCCCTGAGACGCTGCCAGAGCAGGTGCGCCACCAGGCACGACAGCACTTCGGACCACGTGGCGCAAAGAGGCAGCAGCCGAAGGAGCGGCGTTTCTCCAGCGTGATCTGGCTCGTGCTTCCCTTTCTGGCCATCGATTTCGGGATGATTTTTACCTATCCGTTCGTTTTCCCACAGTTCCCTTTCTTCTTCGAGAAGATGTTGCACTACAGCGCAGCCCAGTATGGGATGTTGTTCAGCGTCTACGGGATGGCCCTGGCAATCTTCCCCTTCCTGCTGGGACGCCTCACCGAGAAGCTGTCGAAGCGACCACTCATCGTCATTGGCAGCCTGCTCTTCAGCGCCCTGATTGTGGTTGCACTGCTCGCTCCAAGCTATCCGCTCTTGCTTATCGGTGCAGCCATCGCTGGACTGGGCAGCGCACTGGTCGAGCCAGCAATGGGCAGCATCTACCTCGCAGCGACCAGCGATGAGAATCGCGGGCAGATCATGGGAATGCGCGGCTCTGCCATCTCGCTGGCAGTCATGCTCGGACCGCTTGCCCAGGCCGCCATCGCTCCCTGGAGCACTCCGCAGATGACATTCGCAATGGGGACGGTGATCTCCCTGACAATGGCGGGGATGGCATTCTTCCTGCTCAAGCAGAAGCAGTAGGCAACAGAAACAGAGGGTCCTCCAGGGAGAGGACCTTTTTGGCTGCTCCTCACACGTGCGCTAACAGTACCCGTTGGCTTCTTGCCCATGATGAGAGCAAGATAGGAGAAGTTTTTGCGCAGGTTTGATGGTAGAATGTCTTGCATGCAATGAGGGAGCGGAAGACCGTTGTGCGTAAGCTTGACAGACCCGATGTGAGCTATTAGATTGTGTGTGCAGAAAGCGAACGCCGGGCCGATACAAACGCCAACACGATTGATGTGCTAGGATATATATTTCAATTCTGAGGAGGAGCTTATGAGCCAGAATGCCATGAAGCGTCTTTATCTGATGCAGGTTGGTTCCATGCCGAAATACCAGATTCCGATTGTGTGCTATCTGGTGCAAACGGGTGACGGCAAGAATATTCTGATTGACAGTGGTCTACCGGAGATTATACCTGAAGAAGATTCGGAGTTCGAAAATGGGCAGGACGTTATCGAGCAGTTGGCGAGCATTGGCTTAAAACCGGACGATATCGATATAATCATTTCGACGCATTATGATATCGACCATGCCGGAAGACACGCGGCATTCACGAAGGCGCAATATGTCGTTCAGCGTGTACATCATTTGGATGCGGCAAGCAACCCACGTTTTGCTGCCAATCAACCCCAATGGGATCAGCCAATGGAGCGCATTCGGCTGGTGGACGGGGACACAGAACTGCTGCCGGGGCTGGAGCTGATTGAGACGAGCGGGCATGTGCCGGGACATCAATCGGTGCTGGTGCGGCTGCCCAAAACGGGGGCGATTTTATTGCCGATTGACGCTGTACCCTTCCGCGAGGGCTTTACCCGTGACGTGCAGGACGACGGGAGCAACCCGGACGCCGAAGCGACCCGCGCCAGTACGATGAAACTGCTTGATCTGGTCGAACGAGAGCAGATCGGGCTTGTGATTTTCGGTCATGACCAGAAGCAGTGGGAAGGGCTGAAAACGTTGCCGGAGCATTACGAGTGAGGATGCAAGCACCCTTTTCCCGCTTCGGAGTACCGATCGAGAAAGGGGCAATGGTTGAGACCTGCTCATAAATCACTGGCTCTCCCGCAAAGTTGAGAAAAATGCCGTTTGTTTGCTTAATGCCCGAAAAATTTAACGCGTTCTTCATAGCCATCAAAGAAGCTCCAGAACATACTAGCTCCATTCCAGATGGATGTGGAACTGATCGTAAGGAGCTGATCTGACGTTGCTACCTGATCCGACTCGTCTCTGGTCGGAGGTTCTTGAGCCACGTCGATGCAGAGAACGAGATCGGGCATGGGATGCTCGCTTTTCCAACGTTTTTTGACGCTCTTGCGGATGCTCGCTAGTTCATTCATCAGAACCATTAGCGATGCCAAAGCTGATGAATGAACTGGATGCTGTACGAAGACAGGAGCAAATCACTCCAGCTCCCTTACACCACCGCATTTTTTCTCAGCAGAGTCATTGATTGAACCACTCATACATCATGGCGGTCTCAACATCAAAGCGACGGAGTTGCTCTAGAGGTAGTTGTTTTGGGATCGAGATCGTATTAGCGAAAATGTGCTTCCTGCACATTTTCGCAGATCTTCATCGCACCTCAATAAGAATATTCCCTAATCAGACCGCACCAGGCTGGTAGGTGAGAACGACGACGCCTTGCTCTAGTGTCTTCGTCGCAACCAGTTTCAGGGTCGTCTTTTCGCTCTGAGGAAACAAAAGCTTGCCGGAACCAACGAGGAGGGGGTGAATCCACAGGCGTAGCTCATCCAGCAAGTGATGCTCCAACAAGCTCTGCCCAAGAGGGCCATGACCATAGAAGACAAGATCTTGACCATCCTCCTGCTTAAGCCTGGCCACGGCATCGGCAACATCGTCCCTGATGATCACCGTGTTGTTCCAATCGGCCCTTTCCAGGGTGGACGAGAAGACATACTTACGAATGCTCTTCATCCTTTCGCTGTAGGCACTAGTTCCAGCATCCGACGTTGCAGCAAACATTTCGTAGGTGTGCCTGCCCATCAACAGCGCGTCGCTCACCAGCAGTTGTGCTAAAGCGACTTCTTGGGCCTGCCTGCCGAAGTACCCATTGATCCAGGTCAATGGGTCGCCGATGATGCCGTCTAGAGATACAAGGGTAGATTCAATGACTTTTCTCATGGCTGCTTCCTCTCCTCTCTCATGGGTTATTGGATAAACTCGCGGGCAAAACGACGCATGGTATCCAGTTGAGGCGTGTCAGAGAAGCTGATCACTAGTTCTTGAACACCAGCCGCCTCATAGGCTGCCAGACGCTGGCGAATCGTCTCAAGAGTTCCAACGAGACCATACGACTGGATGTTTGGGTCTGGGGAAACGAGGGGAGACCATCCTGGGA
>JAICIM010000101.1 GCA_025928885.1 Ktedonobacteraceae bacterium
GGCGTGGAGCGGGCCAGTTGAACACGAGACCCCGTTTGGTACGAGAGCGCCGCTTCGCTTTACTCGAAAGGACTGGACACAATCCTTCTCCTTTTTCACTTTCTGCTTTTTCCACGACACTTCCATCCCATAAACACAGTATCCGTTTTCCCTGCTCTTTGAGCTTCCGAACCTCCGTGTCTGCTTTCTCCAACATATATCGATCAATCAGTCCCACGGTCCATTTCACACTCCGCAGCAATTTCCCGACTCGTTTTGTGCCTGCTGCCGCGCTACAAGCCTCTCCGCCATATCCGTCCAGATACGATCCCAGCTCGCTCAGCCACAAGATCTGGGCAACATTGCGACCACGAATGATGGCCACCAGGCATTGTACGAAGGTACGGACGAGTCGCTTATCCAGCGCTTCATCCAGCACGTGCAACAATGGCATGAGAAATGTTTCGAGCAGTGAGAGCAGATGCTGCGATCCTCCTTGCGGATCTTGTTTCAAGCGTTTGAAGGTTTCAGTCAGTTCTGGCATAATGGCAACGGATCTCCTCGTTCAGATGTTGATGTGTTTGCTACTCAACAGTCTAAACGAGGAGATCCGTTTTGCCTAGCCTCCCATTTCTCGCTTCTGGCTACAAATGGAAATCCAGAAAAATTAGGGATGACTCATATTTGTTGGCGCGGAGTCGAGGAAGCTATAAGCCGAATTCTGTCCCTATGTCGCCTCTCGACCACATAGAGGGCAATCATCTATCTAGGACGTTGGTTGCCCAACGCCTCAAGCGACCAACCCGAAGGTTCACAAGCGAGCAACCTGCCAGTCCTTCTGCATTGCACAAAGACTATCCCCTCTGCTTGGTCTTGCTCCAGATGGGGTTTACCCAGCCAACCGGTCGCCCGGTTGCTGGTGAGCGCTTACCTCACCATTTCACCCTTACCCGGCCCTTTGGCCTGGCGGTATGTTTCTGTGGCACTAGCCTTAAGGTCACCCTCACTGGCCGTTAGCCAGCATCCTGCTCTACGGAGTTCGGACTTTCCTCGGGCCGTTATCTGTATGGCCCGCGATTGCCAGTCTTCCTCGAATCCACCTCAAAAGAGTAGCACATCTTGTCCACCGCGTCCAGTCCAAAAAGCAGGCCCCGCTTGAACATTCTCAGCAAGGAGCATTGCGAACTGAAGAAAAACGCGTTACAATGGCGTTAGAATACGAGAATAGGCGGTCTTTTGAGGATTTATCAAATGAAGCAGAAATGTTGTTAGAGGTGTACTAATGCATGAAGAGTTAGAAGCGATATTAGGGATACATTTTCAAGATCCGGGGCTGCTGCGCCTGGCCCTGACGCACCGTTCGTACATCTACGAGGCCGCTGGGGAAGGGCAAAGCTCGAATGAACGCCTGGAGTTTCTGGGAGATTCCATTCTGGCCCTGGTTAGTGCTGATTTCCTCTATCGCGCCTTCCCCAACCTGACTGAGGGAGAGCTAACTGATGTGCGGGCAGTACTGGTCAGAACCGAGACGCTGGCGAAGTTTGCCCGTGATATCGACCTGGGGAAATACCTGTTGATGGGCAAGGGAGAGCAGCATACAGGCGGCGGGCAGCGCGTTCAGGCTTCCGCATTTGAGGCTGTGCTGGGGGCAATTTATCTTGATCAGGGATTAACAGTTATCCAGCAATTTCTGACGCCGCGACTTGAACCCATCGCGCTTAACATCGTCTCCAAACGACTATTTAAAGACAACAAATCACTCTTCCAGGAATTAGCTCAGGCCCATGAAGGCATTACCCCATCCTATCGGCTCGTCAGCCAGGAAGGGCCATCGCACAATCGCGAGTTCACCATCGAAGTTGTGCTGGGCGATAAAGTGGCGGGAAAGGGACAGGGACGAAATAAGCAAATGGCAGAACAGGAGGCTGCACATGCTGCTCTACTCAACCGAGGCTGGATCTAAGCGCAACGAGCATACATCACGCCGTAAATAACCAGTGAGGGGAAGCAGGGGAAGAGTATGAGATTAGAGCAAACACCCAGACCAGAACAGACTTTGCGTGTAAGCGCACGGTTAATCACATCCAGCACCATTCTCCATCTATCATCAGATGAATTAGAACAGGCAGTCAATCAGGAACAGATAGAAAATCCAGCGCTCGAAGTTGTTGAGCAAAAGGTTTGCCTCTTCTGTGGCACCCGGATCTATGGGCAAACGTGTACCGCTTGTGGTCATGCAGCCGAGCCAACCGAACCGCTCGTGCATATCGAACACACGCCAGGGCAACCCTGGACTGATCATCTGCAAGAAGTCAATACCTATTACGACATCGATAACTATGGCTTCGCTGAGATCGATAATGATGATGCCTACGATCTTCTCGCTCATATTCCAACGGGGGCAACGCTGGTTGAAACGCTTTTACAACAGCTGGAGGCGCTCATTCCACCGGATGATGCGCCCATAGCGGAACAACTGGTCGGGAACCTCAACGAACGCGGCTACCTGGAAATCGGCGTTGAAGAAATCGCCAATCATCTTCAAGTCTCAGCAGAACGGGTTGGCTATGTTTTGAGCCAACTTCAGACGCTGGAACCGCTGGGGATAGGCGCACGCAACGCCCGGGAATGCCTTCTCATCCAACTGCATGCGTTAAGCGAGCAGAGCACACCTCACCCATTAGCCTATGCGTTGATCGATCAATATCTCGATCAGTTGGGCAAAAACCAGTACCACGAAATTGCCCGCAAATTGAAGGTAACAGAGCAAGATGTGCGGCAGGCAACTCACTACATCCGCAGCACGCTGCATCCCTTCCCAGCGCATATGTATGACGCAGAGACAGATTATGTACACATTGAAAGTGGTGCCACCTATATTCGTCCCGACATCATTATCCGTCAAGGTGAAAACGGCTTTGAGATAGAACTCGTCGAGGAGAAGCGCTACCGCTTTACTATCGAAACCAACTATACCGCCATAGACCAGGAGGGCAGAACGGCCAACTTCTCCAGCCAGGAGGTCCGGCGCTACATGCACCATCACAGCGATCGGGCCAGATTCTTTGTTGAATGCATTGAACGGCGCTGGAAAACATTGCGGCGAGTTGCCGAACTGGTGGTGGATTATCAACGCGAGTTTCTATACAAAGGAGTACGTTATTTACGCCCGCTCACCCGCGCCGAGGTGGCAACGCGCCTGAATCTGGATGAGGGAACGGTCAGTCGGGCAACAGCCAATAAATATGTGCTATTACCCAACGGTCGTCTGATCCCATTTTCCGACTTTTTCGATAGTTCGCTGGGCATCAAAGATATTTTGCGCGAACTTATACAGTCTGAAAATTCCAAACATCGCCTGAGCGACGAGGAGCTGGCACGGCTGATGACCTCACGTGGGACACCGATGGCACGCCGCACCGTGACGAAGTACCGGGAAGAAATGGGAATTGGATCTTCGCGGGAACGCTGAACAAGATGTCGTAGTCGCGCGACTACGACATCTTGTTCTCCTCTCTCATACAAACTGGCTACTTTTCTACTAGCTGGCGAGCGGCATCCGGGTGCGAGTAGATTGTGTGTTCACGCTCGTAGATCACCATACCAGGGCCGCCGCCTTTCATGTGACGCACGTACCGCTGCAAGGTATAATCGACAGGCACATTGGTGCTGCCTCTGGCCTGGCTATAGTACGCTGCCAGGCTGGCGGCCTGCTCCACCGTACGCTGTGGCACCTCGCGTCCTGCCGCCTTCACAATCACATGTGATCCTGGCACGCCGCGTGCATGGAGCCAGATATCAGGAGCACTGGCCTGATGAAACGTGACCTCTTCATTCTGACGACTATTCTTCCCGATCAAGATGGTGAACCCATCGCTGCTCTGCATATGCATTGGAACACCGCCGCCCGGTAGCGCTGGCTTGCCTTTGCCCTGCTTGCCTCCCTTGCCCTTCTTCGCCGCCTTCTGAGCTTTCTTCTCGACCGGTTTGCCTCGCATATATCCAGCCACCTGCACTTCTGCCTTGACGAGAACAACATCTGCCGGAGTTTCCGCCAGCATCAGATCAGCCTGCAATTGTTCAACGGTCGCCAACTCAACGTTATTCTGCTCGATCTGATCGGGAACCAGGGTCAACGCACGGCGCAACTTATGATATTTATGGAAGAGGCGATTAGAATTGCCAACCGCATCAAAGCGTGGATCAAGCGGGATCGTGACGGTTGAAGGAGCATCACTCCCATTCTCCTCAAAGAGATTTTCCACCTCTATCGATGTCGGCCCCTGCTGAATTTCGTGCTGATATGCCAGCAACAACTCGGCCTGCAAACGATAGCGAGCAGCCTCCTCAGAAACTGCAAGTTCCTGCTGCAAAAGCTCAGACTTGCGTTTACAACGCTCCAGATGCGTCTGCAACACTTTACGAATAGGCGCACGCACCCCCTCCATCGCATCACGCCACTCACTACGCGCATAGAAATCATCAAGCAGCACATTAATTGATGGCGATTCGCGCACCTGCATCTCCGGCAGCTGCATATATTGTTCCAGCACGTAGGGCGCAAACGCGACTGGCGTAGCAGCAACGTTCGTTCCCTGTGTACCTGTCAGTTGACGCTCGATCAGTTGCGGATGCCACTGCCGACGATCGTACAGATTGCCCAACTCGCGCACATTCCAGGCCAGTTCTTCCCAGACCGCCTCATCTGCCTGCGCAACCAGCGTTTCGGTATCCTCTGTGGCCCTGTACACGGCCTCGCGAGCCAGCAGGGGGCTGAAGCCCAATACATGCCTGGTCAACAGTTGCCATACTGTGGGCTGTGCGGGTGGACGCTTCCGTTTTTTGCCAGCAGGCTGCGCAGGCTCTTCTTCTGGCACCTCCGCTGCACTGATCGAGAGTTGCGCCGCCGTGAGCTGCGCTGGCTCAAGACGCGGCAATGCCTTGCCAGCAACGGTGCGCTGCTGAGGTGGTGGTGGCACATACGGCGTTCCAGTTGCAATCACGCGATAGCGGTTCACATCTGCGCCAACACGTTTCAAACAGCCGAGGATCAAGCCATCCTCATTGCAAAGGATGATGTTGCTATGGCGTCCCATAATCTCAATAATCAAACGAAAGCGGGTTCGCTCATCGCTCTCCTGGTCTTTACGATAACCAGCAACCAGCTCTATCACGCGTTCCCAGCGCGGTTGCACCACAGCCTCAATCCGCGCCCCCTCCAGGTGTTTACGCAACAGCATCACAAACGCGGGAGGCTCGCTAGTAATTCGCGCCGGTTTAAGGGCGGTCAGATGCGCCCGCGCCAATTGAGGATGAGCGGAGAGATAGATCCAGCGATTCTTTCCTCCTTCTCCCTGGCTCCCCGGCACATAACATTGGAGCGCAAGAGAGTGTTCGGTTGGTTGAATAATGGTATCAATACGCCCACCAGCCAGCAAAACACGCCACTCATCGGCGACCGCTGCCAGGGTCATTGCATCCACATGCATAAGATCTCCCCATCTCTTCGTTCAGAAACAACACACAATACAACTATCTTCTAGCGCAGAATTTCATGTTGAACTTCAAGTTCATAGAATTCCTGTCCAATTTTCACGGCGTGAACTCGTGTTGTACAATAGTCCCATAAGTATTCCATTTTACACCCATAGCCGTGCGGAATGGATCAGACAACAACGGGAAGCTCGTCGCTGAACAGTATAGCAAAGAGTCGTCTGTTCGTACACCAGCCCTCTCTAGATCATCACACAGCCAGGAAAGAAAGTATGCGAATTGAGACAGAACAAACTGTAGCTCAACAAGATAACATTGTATCTATGTCGTCTACATCTTCACAGCAGGCCCAGGGATTGCTATTTGTGCTCTCGGCCCCTTCAGGTGGGGGGAAAGATACCGTCATCAACACCCTTAAAGAGCAGGGTATGGATTTTCATGTGGTCTCTTCTATTACGACGCGTGCGCCTCGTCCAGGTGAAAGCGAAGGGAATCCGTACCATTTCGTCAGCGTGGAAGCATTTGAACGGATGGTGGCCAACAATGAGCTGTTGGAACACGCGCTGGTGCATGGCAACTGGTATGGGCAACCAATCCAGCAGATTCGGGAGAACCTGCCCCTGGGACGCGATGTGGTGCTCAAAATCGATGTGCAGGGAGGGGCAACGGTACGACAAAAAGTGCCGGGAGCCATCTTTATCTTCCTGGTGCCTGGCTCCCTGGAGGAGTTGACGAGCCGCCTGATCAATCGGGATACTGAGACCGATAGCGAACGTCAACTCCGGTTAAAAAATGCGCAATACGAGCTGGCCCAACAGGACTACTACGACTATGTGGTAGAAAATCGGCAGGGGCATCTGGACGAAGCGGTCGCAAAAGTACGCGCCATCATCATCGCCGAACACTGCCGACTCCATCCCCGTTACGCTTCCTTGCAGCAGCTTGCTGGCGGCAAAGCATCCTAATAATAGTGAACAGCCCGGCTCCATTCCGCAATCAATTGCGTCGCCTTGAGCGGCATACGTTGCCAGAGAGGAGTGACGAGCCGGTCTCGCACCGCTCGTTTCACCTGACTGGCACGACCTGGCGCTACTTCTGCTGATTGTGTGCGTTGAACAGGTACAGGTGTCGCGCTGCTCGCTGCGCCTTCAGAGGTCAGCGGATAGGAATAGCGATACGTCGTGACAGTTTCAGTCGCCCACTTCGATTTAAATTGAGCGATGCCTTGATTTCCAGCTGGGGCATGCCCGAAGTCGTACCAGCGTAAGCCCTGAGCGCAGGCATCCTGAATCGCTTGCCAATGGAGCAGGTCATTGGGGCGCAAATCCTGATCCTCCCGCCGCCATCCTGTATAGAGATGCCAGCTGATCCCATTCCACTGAAAAAAGAGAAAGCCCGCAACCAACCGGCGTTGCCCGGCTTCTCCATGCTCGGCCAGCAGCAATCGCATAGCCCCCAGTGGTTGTAAATGCCGCCATGATAGCTCAAAGATGCGATACGGATGCGGCATCACCATCGCTCGACGCATGGTCTCCAGATACAGTTGATACCATGCTTTCAATTCACTGATCGTCTCCGCCGGTCGAATATGCAGCCCCGAACGGGTCGCTTTGTTGACTGCACGCTTGACCCGCGAATCCAGACGCAGAAGACCAGCATGCTCTGGCAGCGTCAGCCCGTACGACTCATACACAGGCACACCCGCCACGCCATCGACACAATCATCGAAATTCGTGGATCTTGTCATAAACTGCAAGCCGGTAGCCTGTTCGCTCCGACCCCGCTCAATAGCAGCCTGAATCAACATAGTGCTGGCCTGCTCGCTATCAGCCAGAGGGCCAGCTACCGGCGGTGGCGAGAGGCAAATCTTCCCAGATCGTAATCCTCGCCGATAAAAAAGAGGCAAAATACCGTGTACATTACCAGAAGCATCTTCGCAAGCGAGATGAAGCGGCTTATATCCATAGCCTTCTTCCACGACCTGTAGCCAGGCTGGATGTTGATAAATCACACTAGAAGGGAGATGATTCATCAAGGCTTCCCAGCGAGTATCGCTTTGCGGGTCAATTTCGACAATGCGCAGCGACGAACGCTGTTCTACAGCTTCATCACATAGTTGATCTACTTGCATGGATAACTATCCTTCCACGGGAAATACTCAATTATATTTTTTCTTGATAGCAAGCACGCAAAGTCCATCTTTACATGCTCTATCGCGAGCACATTTCCCTTTATTCATTTGCGTGTTTGCGCTTTTTGTGAGAACGTTGGGTAGACAATGACACAATAAGAAACACGTTCTCACCCCTCCATATTATCATGTTTAGTGGTACCACTATCAATAGTACTATCACACTATCTATCTTGATCATGAGAAGTAGATGAGAAAGAGAAGATTAAATCGCATGGGACGCCTGGGAAATGATATGATTAAAGAAAGTTCCCTTCACTCCTCACATGGAGTAGCTAGAAGCCATGATCGCTCGTGGTGCATGAAAGAGCTTCATGACTATGACATGGGGAATCAACGTGTAATTGTAAGAGAGTCAGGAGAAAAATGGGGAGCTTATTCTGTTCTGGCTACGGCCAGCATCGTATCAAGAGGCTCTGACGGGCCTAGTAAGCAAAGGATCTACACACTATGGAACCGAGATTCGATGTAGTCCAAGTGACAAACAGGAACCTGGCGATGGAGCTGGTACGTGTCACCGAAGCCGCCGCGCTGAGTGCCGGGCGCTGGATGGGCAAAGGTAACAAAGAAATGGTCGATCAGGCAGCAGTCGATGCCATGCGTCAGGCACTCGACGGCGTGGATATGAGTGGGGTTGTCGTCATAGGAGAGGGGGAAAAAGACGAAGCCCCCATGCTTTACATTGGTGAACAGGTGGGCAATGGCAATCCGCCAGAAGTGGATGTCGCGGTCGATCCGGTTGATGGTACGCGTCCGCTCTCGCAAGGTGTTCCAGGGGCGCTCGCGGTAGTCGCCATTGCCGAACGAGGCAGCATGTATTCGGCCCCGCCAGGAGTTTTCTATATGGAGAAAATCGCTGTCGGGCCAGCGCTCAAGCATGTGATTGATATTAACGCGTCCGTCGCCGTCAACCTGGACCGCATTGCACGCGTCCGCGAGGCTCATATCGACGACCTGACGGTTGTGATTCTAGATCGTCCACGCCATCAGGAGATGATTCGTCAAATTCGCGAAGTCGGCGCACGTATCCGCCTCATCACCGATGGAGATGTTGCAGCGGCGATTCAGGCCGCGATGGAAGATTACACTGGAGTTGATGTCTTGATGGGCATCGGAGGAGCGCCGGAAGCAGTTCTGGCCGCTGCCGCTCTCAAGTGTATAGGCGGAGAGATTCAAGGCAAAATCTGGCCGCGCAACGACGAAGAGCGGGAGCGCTTTAAGCGAGATGGGATCGACCTCAACCAGGTGTTCCGCACCGACGATCTGGTGAAGGGCAATGATGTCTCTTTTGCAGCAACCGGTATTAGCGGCGGCGAGTTACTGGACGGCGTGAAGTATTTTGGCTGGGGCGCTCGCACCTCCTCAGTCATGATGCGCTCGCGTTCAGGAACGATTCGCTATATTCAGGCCCGCCATCACTGGCGGCGCAAGAGCCAGGTCATCCCACATACGCCACTGCAAGAAACAGCCGAATAAAGCGAAAATAAATAGAAAACAAGCAGAAACGGCCCATGCTGATCGTTTCTGCTTGTTTTGTTCGCGTGATGATCACCGATGAAGTCGTTCGATGACGGCATCAGCCACCTGCGAGGTGCCAACGGAGGTAGGATCGTCAGGGCGTGGCTTTAAATCATAGGTGACATATTTGCCTTCTGCAATGATATGAGTCAACGCTCTCTCAAGGCGATGAGCAGCCTCACGCTCGCCAAGATGACGAAGCATCATCACTCCAGAGAACATCATCGCCATCGGATTGACCTTATTTTGCCCGGCATACTTGGGGGCGCTGCCATGTACTGGCTCAAAGACCGCGCACTGGCTCCCAATATTCGCACCCGGAGCAACGCCAAGCCCCCCTATTAACCCGGCAGATAAATCCGAAATAATATCGCCATAAAGATTGGGCAACACTAACACATCATAGAGTTCAGGCTTCTGCACGAGTTGCATGCACATGTTATCCACAATGCGATCTTCAAACTGGATATCAGAAAATTCTTTCGCCACTTCATGAGCGGTAGCAAGAAAGAGGCCATCAGAGAGTCTCATAATATTGGCTTTATGAACCGCAGTTACCTTACGACGCCCATTGGCGCGAGCATACTCGAAAGCGAACCTGACAATACGCCGGGTGGCAGCGACGGTGATATATTTGACGCTCAGGGCAGAGTTGGAGTCAAGCTGATGGCTGGTACAGCGAGAAATAACCTCAAGTATCTCTTCATGTTCAGGGGTGCCACGCTGAAATTCAATGCCAGCATAGAGATCTTCCGTATTTTCGCGCACAATAATCAGATCAATATTTTCATAGCGGGAACGCAAGCCTGGATACGTTTTCGCGGGTCGAAGATTGGCATAGAGATCAAGTTTTTTACGTAACGTCACATTTGCACTGCGCTGGCCTCTACCAACGGGTGTGGTAATCGGTCCCTTCAATCCCACCTTCGTTCGTTTAATTGATTCAATGACATCATCGGGTAGAACCGTGCCATACTTCTCCAGCATCTCCGCTCCCGCTCGCCTCACGTCCCAGACAAACTTTACCCCGGTAGCTTCAAGGACGCGACGCGTAGCCTCGGTAATCTCTGGTCCTGTACCATCTCCAGGAATCAGAGTCACTGCATGCGGCATGTAATCCTCCAATAAATGCAGACTTACCTTGATTGGGAGAGCAATAAATTATTGCTTGTGATTATATCACACTTCACGCCTGGCTTTCTTGCGTGTCAAATCACTTGGCTGCTTTTGATCTGCTTTTCGTAGCAGCAGTACCAGTGGCAGTTGTTTTTCGCGTAGAGCCTGCTTTCTTCGTTTTTGTTTCACCAGTTGCTGTAGTTCGGCTGCTGACTCGCCGTGTCGTCGTTGCCGCTTTCTTTCCGTTGCTGGCAGCAGGCTGTTCTACGACCACTTCCGTCGTCGTTTCCGGGGCAGCTTTCGCCGTTGCTTTCTTGCGCGTTGTGGTCGTACGACGAGCCGTTGTTTTTTTCACCTCTTCAGTATCACCTGTAGCCGATGTTGTCGCACTCTTTCTTGTGGTACGGGTCGCTTTTTTCCCATCGGCCTGCGGCTCTTCTCCCGCTGAGCGCTGCGGAACGACAACTTCCTGATAGCAAACCGGGTCCTGGCCTGGTTTGGCTATCACCATCAAGCCGCCGCATTTGGGACAGAGATCAGGGACGGGGCGTTCCCAGATCGCGAAATTGCAGGTTGGATAGTTATTGCAACCGTAGAAGATGCGCTTTTTCTGGCGCGTCTTACGCTCGACGATATCGCCGCCGCATTTGGGACATAACGCGCCGGTCTTATTGACGACCGAGCGGCCATAGCGACACTCCGGGAAACCTGAACAGGAAATGAATGGCCCAAAGCGCCCACTGCGAATGATCAGGTTGCGTCCGCACTCTGGACACTGCTCGTCAAGCTCTTCAACCGGCTTCTGCACCCGCTCCATCTCAGCTTCAGCTTTGCCCAGCGTCGTCTTGAAATCGCCATAGAAGGTGTGCAGGAACTCGGTCCAGGAGCGGCGTCCCTCCTCAATATCATCGAGTTTGCGCTCCATATCTGCTGTGAAGCCAATATCGACGATATCCGGGAAGTGCTTGTTCATCACTTCGTTGACGATCCATCCCAACTGCGTCGGCACAAAACGGCGCTGCTCCTGCTCGGCATAGCCGCGATCCTGAATCGTGCTGATGATCGTCACATACGTACTTGGACGGCCAATCCCCTGCTCTTCTAGCTCTTTAATCAAACTGGCCTCAGTATAGCGTGGTGGCGGCTGCGTAAAATGCTGCTCTGGCTTCAGGCCGTGGAGATCGAGCGCCTCGTTAACCTGCATAGTTGGCAAGAGCTTCTCATCCTCCTCGCGTGGCCAGACGGCATAGAAGCCTGGGAACTTCAGATTAGAGCCGGTTGCGCGAAACACATACTGCTTTGCCACGATATCGGCACGCACAGTATCAAAGACGGCGGGAGCCATGAAGCTCGCCACAAAGCGTCGCCAGATCAATTCATAGAGCTTGAACTGATCGGGAGTCAGATATTGCTTGACATTTTTAGGGATCAACGTCACATCGGTAGGACGAATAGCCTCGTGCGCGTCCTGGGTCGTAGCCTTCGCTTTCCCGGTCCGTCCCGCACCCACATACGGCTGGCCATACTCGCTGGAGATAAACGCTTTGACCGCTGTTTGCGCCTCATCCGAGATGCGCGTCGAGTCGGTACGCATATAGGTGATCAGACCCTGGTGGCCACGGTCGCCAAGAGCAATGCCCTCGTACAACTGTTGCGCCACGCTCATCGTCTTCTTAGGCTTAAAGTAGAGTCGCGCAGAGGCATCCTGCTGCATGGTGCTGGTGGTATAGGGCAGGTACGGCTGACGACGCTGTTCCCGCTCCTCATATTTCAGAACAGAATAGGTCGCGCCCCGAAGCTCTGCCAGAATGGCATCGGACTCCTCTTTAGAAGAGATTTTAATACGTCCCTTCTCTCTTTTGGGGGCTTTACCCGTTCCATTCTGCTTTTCAGCGGGTGCAGCTGCCTCGTCTCCATTGGTAGAGGCATCTTCGCTAATAGCATTGATATCTTTGAGGCGAGAGATCAATGTAGCCTCAAAGCGCTCTTTCTGCTGATGCTTACTGAGTGTGGCTGTAATGCTCCAATATTCTTCAGGGACAAAAGCACGAATCTCGGCTTCGCGATCGCAAATTACACGCAACGCAACAGACTGGACACGCCCCGCGCTGGTGCCGGATTGGATGCGCCGCCAGAGGAGAGGGCTAATTTTATATCCGACCAGACGATCGAGAACGCGACGAGCCTGCTGAGCGTTAAAGAGGTCTTCATTAATCTGGCGCGGCTTTTTAATCGCATCCTGCACAGCGCGTTTGGTAATCTCATGGAAAACTGCCCGGCGTGGGTTTTGTAGCCCCAGGACATTTTGCAGCGACCAGGCAATAAACTCGCCTTCACGATCCGGGTCGGGAGCCAGGAAGACTTCATCAGCACGCAGAGAGGCTGCCTTCAAATCATCAATTAATTTATCTTTTTTCTCAATAACCTCGTACTTAGGAGCAAAATCTTTGCGTGTATTGACCCCAAGCCCCTTTTTCGGCAAATCGACGATATGGCCCATTGAGGCCATCACATGAAAATCACGCCCAAGAAATTTCTCTATCGTTTTCGCCTTAGCGGGTGATTCCACAATTACAAGTTTTTTTGCCATCTCCCCACCTTGATTCTTTACAAGATACCCTCTAGTAGAACCTGCTCTAAGCAGGACTCAGTAATAGCACATTCACAGTTCTTTGTCATCAACCTGACCAACAGCTCTCTTTCCTCATAAGAACTGCTTCTACACAATGATTATTCCCGATGTCAAAAGTCGGCAAGTTCTGAACGGAAAGAAGCAACATGATCGTTCAACGCCTGAACTCTTTTTCTGTTTCATGCTTCTGTTTACGCGATCAGAATGATCGGACGTATTCTATCACACAAATTCCTTTCTGGAAGCCCCAGTCATTCATGCCAGGGTTCTGACAAAGATGCAAGAGGCACGCGATTTCGTAATAGAGAAAAGCGCCGAAGAGCTATTCTTCCTTCATGTACATTACATGACTCTTCTACAAGCGTCAAGGTGTCGGCATGTACTGTTATTCTTTGAGAGGGGCAGAGAGCCGGAAATAGGCCGAGACAAGGACCAGCCAGCGATGACCGGGAATATCTAGTACTTGCAGGGACAAAGCTCTTATCACTTGACCCCAACATGCATGCATGCTATGCTGCATGCATCTACTATAGAGGAGCATACCAAAGGCGCTGATTCATTCGGAGGAGTACATGCGAAAAAATAAATCATCTCGGCTCATCACAGAAAACCAGCCAGAAGAACAAAGCGAAGAGACCAGAGGCCGAGACTTGCTTGCAACCGAGCAGCAAGCAGGAAAGAGTCAGCGCAGTCCGAAAAATCGGCGTAGCCCATTAAGAGCGGGATTAGCAATAGTGGCAGGAAGAACTGCCGGAGCACTGAGCCGTCGCTTACATCTGGGTGGAGGAACAAGTGTCGTAGGACTCGTAGCCCAGCGTGTCTATCCCGATATTATTGAACACCTGGCTACCCAATTAGAGCAAGGCTGCGTCATCGTCACTGGCACCAATGGCAAAACAACCACAAGCAGTTTTATCGCCTCAATTTTGCAAAATGCAGGGCTGCGCGTACTGCACAACAAAGAAGGCTCGAATATGATGCGCGGAATAGCGACGGCGTTTGTAACCCACGCCTCACCTCTTGGGAAGCTGGATAAAAAACAGCGGGCCATCTCAGTCCTTGAGATCGATGAAGCAACGCTGCCCCAGGCGCTCCAGTCCGTCACACCGCGCATGATCGTCTTTAACAATCTTTTTCGCGACCAGCTTGATCGTTATGGAGAGGTTGATTCCATCGCATCGCGCTGGCGCACAGTTATTGCCACATTACCAACCGAGACTATTCTGGTACTCAATGCCGACGACCCCACGATTGCCAGCTTAGGTGAGGAGTTCACCGGGAAAAAAATCTACTATGGCATCGATGATCCTGCATTGAATCTATTGACTCAAGAAAATACGACCGAGTGGCATCAGGTGA